>JAIRNE010000102.1 GCA_031258205.1 Campylobacteraceae bacterium | reverse complement strand
GTCGCAACTACAAATATGCTTGAAAATATTGACCCTGCGTTTTCAAGAAGATTTGACTATAAGATAGAGTTTGAAAAACCAAATTTCAAACAGCGCATAAAACTTTGGCAGCAGGCTCTACCTGAAAGCGCTGTGTATGAAGAGGATTTTGATATAAAAATTTTGGCAGGTTATCCCTTGAGCGGCGGGCAGATACAAATAGTTTTGAAAAATACCGCCTTGAAAGTGGCTTTGAAAAAAGAGCCTATTTTTACTTTGGAGGATTTTAAAGAGGCTATAGAAAGGGAGAATAAAGGGGCGTTTGGGGAAGGCAACGCGGTAGGATTTTTGAAGTAGGTATCGCGATATAAGCGTTATAAAACGACTCCGCAAAATAAATAAGATAAAAGAGATATATCCGTATGCCGTTTTGGCAAAATCTTAAAAAGGGTTATGATAGATTTTACGATACAAAAAACGGGCTGTATGGGTATATCATATGTAAAACTTTACTCAAGCCAGCTTAACACAGCCATTTTAAAACATGCATAAAACATTATCAAATACCCGCCCGCTTTGACAACAAGGCTTATGAGCCAGTCAAAATTTACGAGATTGAATACCGAAAGTATATAATTAAAGTCATGATATCCGTCTATCCCTAAAAACGACTTTGACGCGCTTAAATACAGCCCTTCATGAGCGGTAGAGATATACCATGCAGTGTATTGCATAGAAAATCCCAAGAAAAAAAGCCCTATATAAAACCCAAAAATATTTCCTCGTTTTTTGGAGATAAAACCCAATAGATAAGGAAAAAGCAGTTGAAAAACAGTCCCGTTAATCGCCGTAATAAATTTAGGGCAATGCGCTATATAACACACTCCATGACCGCTTTCATGTACCATAAGGAGAGTATTATTGACGATAAAATTGTAAAGTATAAAAAAGCTCTTTAAAAAATTGTCGGAATATACGCTCTGCTCATAAGGCTTATATGCAATAAAAAGCAAAAGAAAAAATAGAAATATAACCGTTGCCGCTTTTTTTGCCAAAACTGTCATCTTGCGGTATCCGTGCGGGAAAAAGTGGAAAATAGACTTAAGCTCATGAATACCCGTTACGCTTATGCTTGATTTTTCTTAATCTCTTGTCTTAATTTGTCGTTTGTTAGTTTTACTGCCCAAGCATACAAAAACCATCCAACGGTTATTGTTGCCATAACGCCAAATGCTATCATATTAAGAGAGGCTGTAGTTTTTCCGTAAATTAAACCTCTATATATAAAAATAAGCGACAAGAAAAAGAATGTAACTCCGCATGAAATTGGCTTTAGTGCGCTTTTAAAAACGGTTTTATTTTTTGTCAGATTATGGTAGGCGTCAGCTTTAAAGATATTTTTATATTCTGTTCCCGAGACTAAGACATCATCTCCTACAGAGAAGTAGATATCTTGATTAAATTCAACATAATTCGTATCGCCTATTAATGCTCTATGTATTATTTGATTTTCGGTTTTGGCGTTTAGCGCGCCATCGGCATAGATAGTTCCTTTGGTTGAGGAGGATTTAATATATGAATTTATCTCTTTTACAACCCCGCGAATAATAGCCATGAGAGTATCTCCATGAATTATTATGCTAAACAAGTGGCCGGGAGAGAGGGATTCGAACCCCCGGAGGCTCTCACCTCAACGGTTTTCAAGACCGCCGCTTTAAACCGCTCAGCCATCTCCCGATAATAATTATTCCGTCTTCTCTTTTATGTACGTAGCGCCTTGATTGATTTTCCCTTTTGTCCAATCCGCCGCATCTTGGCTGTCGCTCTTTATGCCTTGCCAAGTATTGCTGCAACTCGTTAAAAAAAGACTCAAAATCAACAAACATATAACGCGTTTCATATTCCATCTCCAATTTTTTTGGAGGCGACACCCGGATTCGAACCGGGGATCAAGGCTTTGCAGGCCCGTGCCTTACCGCTTGGCTATGTCGCCTTGCTTTCGGTGGTGCCCGAGGCCGGACTTGAACCGGCACGAACAAAACGTTCGAGGGATTTTAAGTCCCTTGCGTCTACCATTCCGCCACTCGGGCTAAAATCCTAAAATAACTGGAGCGGGAAACGAGGTTCGAACTCGCGACCCCAACCTTGGCAAGGTTGTGCTCTACCACTGAGCTATTCCCGCGCATAAAAAAACAAGAGGGAAAGTATAGCAAAAAATTCTTTACATGTAAAGCAAAAAGATGTTTTTTTCATTGTTATATTTTGTCAAAACAGATGATTTTGATATATTTACGCATATATTAGCTGCAGTATTAAGTTTTATAAAAATGAAGTCTGTCAATGATTGGTGCGCGATATACAAACAAAATAAATTATGACGGCTTAAAAATAACAGCGGCAGTTAGTATTTTGACAATAATAAAGCTCTTTTTCAAGCAAACTTATATTTTTCCGCAAACAGTACTAAATTTAGTTTCGGAGTAATTGATATTTTGTTATAATGACGCTTTATCTTATGTAAAGGTTGATTATGCGCAGCGATATGATTAAAAAAGGCACAGACAGAACTCCGCACAGGAGCTTGCTTAGAGCCGCAGGACTTCAAGATGAGGATTTTAAAAAGCCGTTTATCGGCGTGGCAAACTCATTTATAGAGATAATCCCCGGACACTTTTTTTTAAATAAATATGCCGAAATTATCAAGCAGGAGATAAGAGAAATGGGCTGTGTGCCGTTTGAGTTTAATACTATCGGCATAGACGATGGTATCGCTATGGCGCATGACGGTATGCTATACTCGCTGCCAAGCCGCGAACTTATAGCAAATTCCGTTGAATCCGTGATGAACGCGCACTGTTTGGACGCGCTGATTTGTATTCCAAACTGCGATAAAATAGTGCCCGGCATGATAATGGGAGCGTTAAGAGTTAATGTGCCGACAATTTTTGTAAGCGGCGGACCGATGAGCAAAGGGCGCGACAAAGAGGGCAAAGCTTTGGATTTGAACTCTACTTTTGAAGCTGTCGGCAAATACAATAAAGGCGAAATAAGCGCGGAAGAGTTGCATGATATAGAGTGCAGGGCGTGTCCCGGCGGCGGGTCATGTTCTGGAATGTTTACGGCAAACTCTATGAATACGCTCATGGAAGCGATGGGTATCGCGCTTAGCGGCAACGGCACAATACTGGCTTTGACAAAAGAGCGTGAAGAGCTTATACGAAAAGCGGCGAGAAGGATTTGTGAAATTGCGCTTGACGAAAGATTTAAGATACGTAACATTTTAAATGAAAAAGCCATACGAAACGCGTTCGCCGTTGATATGGCTATGGGCGGCAGTTCAAATACGGTACTTCATATGCTGGCAATCGCTAAAGAAGCGTGTGTAAATTTCAACATCAAAGATATCAACGAAATAAGTAAAAAAATTTCCCATATCGCAAAAGTCGCCCCGTCTTTAGGTACTGTTCACATGGAAGATGTAAATAGAGCGGGCGGAATGAACGCTATTATGCATGAGATATCCAAATTAAATAACGGTGCGCTCTATCTTGACAATCTCACGGTTACGGGAGAGAGCATGGGCGAACGCATTGAAAACGCTAAGATAAAAGATACATCAATTATACACACGCTTGATAACGCATACTCAAAAGTCGGCGGACTTGCGGTACTGTTCGGCAATTTGGCATATGAAGGCTGCGTGATAAAAACGGCAGGCATTATCGGCAGTAGAAGTTTTAAAGGTAAGGCTGTCTGTTTTGACTCGCAGCAAGATGCGATAAAAGGTATCACAAACGGCAAAGTCAAAAAAGGCGATGTAGTCGTTTTGCGATATGAAGGTCCAAAAGGCGGTCCTGGGATGCAAGAGATGCTCTCGCCGACTTCGTTAATTGTCGGCATGGGGCTTGGAGCGGACGTTGCGCTTATAACTGACGGCAGATTTTCAGGCGCTACAAGAGGGCTCAGCATAGGACATGTAAGTCCTGAAGCGGCGGAAGGCGGCGTTATAGGACTCTTAAAAGACGGCGATATTATAGAAATAGATGTAGATAAATACACAATAAATGCACTTTTGAGCGAAGAAGAGATAGCTTTGCGCCGCGCCGATTTCAAGCCAAAAGTCAAAAATATTTCAAGCAGTTGGTTAAAACAGTATAGACAGCTTGTTACAAACGCAAGCAACGGCGCGGTTTTAAAAACGGAATAAATAAGCAGCTAAAATATAGGCGCGAAGTTAAAGATTGATGAGAGGTGAAGCTTGCCGCGCTCTTCACGCATTACTTTATAAACAGAATAATCTCCACCGTAAACTCTGTGCGCGCAACTTGACGCCTTTAGAGGCTTCGTATAAATTGGCGGTTCCGGGTGAGTGCGTCGGCGGTTTTTCCCGTCATGCAGACGGCAATTTTCAATAAAATCGGCGCGGTTTGGTGCGCCGATTTTGACAATCCGCAACAACAGACTTTAATAACTCACAATGATGAAAAATCGTATCTCTTTTACCATCAATAGATATCGTCTTTTCCGTCATGCAACAAGTTTTAAAATTAAAGCGTTATTTGCATGCAAACTCTATTTGCCAACTATAATCTCTTAATTTTTACATACTGTTATGTATAGCGGCTCTGCATGAACTGTTTGATTAATGGGCAAAATTGATATATTTTGCCCACTGCTTTACTGCCAACTAACTCTTTTCCCTTTTTTTATAGAAAAGGCGTAGTCGTTAATGTCAAGAGTGCGAACAATGCCTGATTTTTTGGCATCCACATCAACAACTATCCAAGGATCATTAATGCCTGTCGCGGCAGGCGTAACTATGCCGTTAGTTTCATCTGCAGCCTCTTTATTAAGAGCGATATTTACGGCATTGGAACCGCTTGATTCGGCGGGAGTCAGTAAAACTATTTTCAGTATAACTTTACCGCCCGCACAATTAACGCCGCTGGTTTTCTCATCGTCGCAATAGATATACTCCGCTTTATTGCCGTTTTGTTTCCACAAACTCGTATCAAGCGTCATAGCATTAACAATGCTGATTTCCTGCATGCCCGCATACCACGCAGGAACAGACTGAATGACAGCGTTGATATCCGTCTTTATACTAATCGCTCTCGCGTCGTCTCTGCTTGACGATGCTTGATGGATAGCGTTTATGCCTATTAAAGCAAGCAAAACGGGCGATGTCGCAAAACCTATAAAAACTAAAATCAAAGCCAAAATATTCACGCCTATAGACGCGCCGTCTTTTGCTTTTAGCGCCAAAACGGTACCGATAATAGCGACAACAAGGGCTATCGGCACAAACACAAAACCCAAAAATAAAATACCCAAAACAGCCAAAATGCAAGCGATAATGCCTGCTGGCATTCCCGGTTTCATAGTATGCTCCTTAAAAAATGATTTTTATCAAAGAGTTGATAACGAACGGATAAAATAACGGTGTGCGGTAAAAAATAGTATTGCGTTGTTTGCGTAAAGTATTTTACTGTTTTGAAGCGGACTGCGGGAGCGGCGTAATTTAATATTCCTTTAAGGTTACTCTCTCTCTCTCTCTAAAGAAATTTATGATAACCTTTATCATGTGCTGCCTTTTTAAATTTTGTGTATTATACGTTAAAATTTATTAAATCATTTTGAAAACATAAAAGCTCTCATGCGGCAGCTGGTCTCATTATATTTCGTTTTGAAGTTTTGATTTTTTTGAGCGCGGATAATTCAATCCAACTTCGGTTCATAACTCTCGCATGCTATATATTTTGCCAGCAGCTCGTTTGGGATTCTGCTTGGTTTACCGTTTACGTTCAGATATATCCACAACGTCTTTGCGCGCGCTAAAAGCGCTTTATCGCTTTGTCTGAAAAACGCGTATTCGCGGTTGGAAATGGAGCGTTTTATAGAACTTATCCATGTCTGCACGATAAGCCCATCTGCCAAAAATGCAGGGCTTAAATACTCTATATAGTGTGAACGCGCAACCCATGTGCCGCCGATTTTATCGTAAAATTCGCTTGTAAATCCCAGCGAGTCCGAATGCGCCGTAGCGGCATCTTGCATCCACTGCACATAAACTACATTATTTACGTGCATATTCGCGTCAATCGCGCTTTGCGGTACTGTTATCTTGTGTTCGTAAACTATCTGCGACATATTTTCTCCAAAATAAGTTTATAAAATCTATTTATATAAAATATGCAGATACTCAAAAGTAGAGTCTGCTTTATACTCTCTTTTGTTATCCGCTTTATAACGCTGATGTTCCTTCGTAACCAAATCATATCTGCCGTATTTTTGCATAATATGCTTTATCTCATATTCGCTCATCAGCCCCTCGTTATTATAACTTAAAAAAATATATTTAAAATCGGCATTTTTTATCAAATCCTCAAAACTCTCAAGAACTTTCCGTTTTTTGCAATAATTAGAACGATAATATTCTCTCATGCCCGTCTTGCCCATAGGCGTAAAGTCGTCATATTTGGCGATAGTATTTAAAATATGGTAATTTGCTCCGTACTGCCTTTCGTTATAAGGCGGATCAAGATATAAAATATCGCCGCTGATTTTTTTAATCAAAACGTTACTGTCCTCTTGATAAACCTCATGTGCGTTATCGTTTAATTCAAAATTTGACGGCAGGATATTTATATATTTTTTGGCAGACGGTTTTAAATGTTTCAAAAAAGCCCCGTAAACTGAGGCTGTATTTGCAACTTTATCCGCACTTTCAAGCAAAGAACAGAGTAAAAAATAGTATGTATCGTTATCTATTTTACCGATTTTCAACCAATCGTTTATCGCAATCCTCATTGCGTCTATTTTTTTGCCGTTTTCATCGCTGAAATATTGTCTCTCACTTCCGCTTCCCATGCAGTAATTTTTATATATAAAGCCATTCTCTTGCGGCGGCAAAGCATTCAGTTCCTGCAGTAAAGCATCTTTATTTGGAATATTTTTATGGTTTTGTATATAGTTTCTATTGAGAATATAACTGTACTCTTCTATATCGTTGCTGATAATTTTTTTAACCGATATTTTAAAAAGTTTGCCTATAGCGCCTGTGCCGGCAAACAAATCGCAGAAAACTTTATCATGCAGTTCTCCGTTTGATATTTTTGTTATCTCTTTTTTAATCCATGTTGAAAGTTTAACTTTTGAGCCTATATAATTCATTTTGAATTTCCGCCGGCATCTTCCAAGTTTATATCAAAACCTATATATTTTCTATGTAACTTTTCGCACTCAAAAAGCGTCGTACCGCCTCCCATGAACGGCTCTAAAACAACCTCGTTGATTTTTGTATATCTTCTGATGAGTTGATTTGGGATTTGCGGTATAAAATTGCCATGATATATGTTTTTATGTTTACCGTTTTTGTCGCGTTTATTTATCAGCCACAGCGAATTTACATCTATATTTAAATTTTTCCAATCATCAAAATCCAAATCGTTATATTTGCAAATCAATTGCCGTCCTGTTTATTTTTTAATTGATGAATTATTGCATATTTTATTTTAATTTTAAGAAAATACCATTTCGAAAGCGGCAATAGTTTTGCCGCTGTTTATTCAATGAAAATAGTGCGAATTACAGCTTATTTTATCTATTTAGCCTAAAATCTCTCCCAATCTTTACACACATCTACCCATTTTTTATTGCGCACGTATTTTTCCATATCGCCCACGTTAAGCTTAATCGCGCTATTGGTACTGCCGCACGCAGGATAAACGCTTTCAAATCTTTTAAGCGATATATCAAGATAAACATCTATATCCTCGTCTATCCCAAAAGGACAAACGCCGCCTATCTCATGTCCGATATTTGCCAAAACCTCATCCGGCGAGAGCATTCTTGCTTTCATGCCAAATTCCGCTCTGTATTTGGCGTTGTCTATTTTAGCGTCTCCAGCCGTAACGATAAGGATGGGCTTGCCGTCTAACTTCAAAGAGAGGGTTTTTGCTATCCTCCTGCCCTCGCAGCCAAGAGCTTTTGCCGCCAACTCCACAGTCGCGCTTGAAGCGCTAAGCTCTATTATTTTATCTTCCAAGCCAAACTGCCTGAAAAACTCTTTTACTTTATCTAATGCCATACTAACCTCCAAAAAAGGTAAGTCTAACAAATTTTAGCAAACGCCGCAAGACGGCGCGAGGCATAAAGACCCATTATAAAAAACGGGCGCGGATTATGCGGCTTTGCAATAACTGAATGGAGCGGGAAAGAGGAGAGATTTTAGGCGATATTTACGCCGACAGAAATTCGTCCGTAATAACGCGGAACTCTTTTAAAAAATTTATTTATACTGTTTTTGTCTATTTTTATAATGTTAGAAAACAATAAAATTCGGCGATGATACGCCGAATTTTATCTCTCTACAATAGTCACAGCTCCGTTCGCATGTTCAATGATAACGCGCTGAGGGTTATTATTGTGGATATAGTTGTGAGATTTTACCTTTCTGTGCGCAGGAACGCTTACATCATCGGTTTGTACATATATAATCTGCGGCCGGCTCTGCTCTACTTTCACAATCGTCGGCGCGTGAACAATGTTCGGCGTGTAATGCCGATCTCTGTCATGATAATATCTGCCGATATGAGCGTTACTTTGATAATAGGGTCTGCTATGAAGCAGATGCGGCAGCGTTAAAGCGGTAGCCGCTCCCAACAAAAAGCCCTGCTCTTTTTTACCCCATGCATTAGCGGGAACTGTGCAAATCATAACCAAAAGCGAAGCTATAACCACTGTTTTAACAAGATTCATAATCGCCTCCTATTAAGAATTTATAACGGCAATATTAACCCCTTAATGTGAACTGTTTGTAAATTTATGGCGCGATAAGGTCGTCCGCGCCGCATAAAAGACTATTTATCGGGATAGATAAACACTGCCTCTTTTTCTATAAATATCTTTTCTCTGTCGTCTGCTGCAAAAGCTCTTATCGTCACCGGAAGCGGTTTGCCGCTTTTGGTTTTCAAAGACGAATTGATATCAGAAGATAGTATCGCGACTTTTATTTTCACTTCGCCCGCTTTAAGTTTGAACGGTTCTGTGGGAGTTTTTATCGTTATATCGGGATTTAACACTTCAAAATAGAACATATGCTCTTTGGAGTCTATATTTTCAAATTTGAATTTATATGTGTTTTCAACGCTTTGTCCATCTCTTGACATGTGAAACAGCTCTGTATTGCGGTTAATATTTAAAATCATACTTTTTTTTGTCGTAGTCATGAACAACAGCGCGGCAAAAGCTATTGAGATTGCGATGGGATAGGCGATAGTTCTAAAACGGATAAATTTGACTTCTCCTCTGTTTTGAGCCGCATTAGGACTTGTCCAACTTATAAGCGATGCAAGATTTAATCGCTTCATCACCTTTTCACATGCATCCGAACACTCAAGACAGTTGATACACTCCAACTGCATACCCGCTCTTATATCTATATGCGTGGGACAGACTTTGACGCATGCATCGCATCTTGTACATTCGCCGTCTCTTTTATCTTCTATCTTTTGTTTGTGCGCGTCGTATATTTCACCGCCTCTTATCGGATTGTAAATCGTCTGTACGGTGTCGTTATCTATCATTGTGGATTGGATTCTCACATATGGACAGACGTAAGTACAGAATTTCTCTTTTAAAAAACCTGCCGATGCCATTATGAGCGCGGTGAATATAAACCATACAACAAACACGAGATTATGTTCGGACGGCTCTTTTATGTACGCGAAAAAATCCTCCGGCGGGATAAAATACCACAATAAATCCGCCGCCGCCGCTATCGCAAACAGCGCAAATATCAAAAAGGCGAGAATTTTTTGTATATATTTGCCTTTAACGATTGTTCTTTGCTTATTGTCTATACTTTTGTAAAGTCCGAATATCTTTGTCTGCAATAAATCGCGGTATACGACTCTAAATATCGTCTGAGGACATGCCCAGCCGCACCAGACGCGTCCGCCAAGCGTTGTTACAAAAAATATCCCCAAAAAGAAGATGATAAGCAAAAAGAGCATAGGCCAGAGTTCCGACATATTGAATGTGGTGAAAAACAACTGTAGCTGCTTTTTGTCAAAGCTAAGCAAGAAAAAATGTTTGCCCTCTACGGTTATCCACGGAAGCGTTAAACTTACCAAAGTTATAATGCTAAAGCCTATGTAGCGCATTTTCCTGTACGTCATGGAGTGTCCTTTATTAAAGCGCACTCTTTTTGCGGATTTTCATCGCTTTGGCGCGCCGTTAGTTTATCTATTTTTTTATTGTCATGTTTTGGCAGCGTTTTTTTGATTGCCGCTAACTCTTTCAATTCTCTTGAATTTATATAATCTTTCAAAGAACTGCGGCTAAATCCAAACTCTTTTGCTATATAATTTACCGATATGCCCTCTTCTAACATGCCGACTATTTGAGCTCTGTTGTTGTCAAATTTTGACCTTGACATTCTGCCTTTGGGTCGTCCTGCATGTATCTCTTTGGCAGGATTTAGATTTGATTCGCGCTGTTTTGCCAAAAGTTCCAAAACATTAAAAAGCGGCGTTTGGTTGGAGATAATAAATCGTTTATTGCAAATATGAAGCGTTATATTTCGGCGCAGCAGACACTCAAATATCTTGACTATTTCGTCTATTTTATTTGTAAGCGACCACAAATCATAAACAAGCACAGTATCGTTTGGCTTTAAAGAGCGTAAAAATCCTCTGAACCACTTGCGCTCTTCCAAAACCTTTTCGCCCAATGAGTTGTCTATCTCTGTGGCTTGTATGCCAAATCCGTTAGCAAGGGCATATCTTAAAATATGTCTTTGTTGCGTAGATATATTTTCTTCACAATTTTTATTTTTCAGCAGCATGATAGCCACAAATTGTCCTTGCCGTTTTCAAAGTTAATAAAATTGGTATAGTATAACTATTCTGGCGTAAAAAGTCAATAAAAAAATTTATATTTTCGTCAATATTTTATAATGCGGTACAAAGTTGCAATTTATCGCGCTTTTTGATATAATACCGCCTCAAACCGTTTTTGGCGGAATTTTAACGAAAGGCGGTGATAAGGATGCCCGGAATCAAGGTTCATCCGAATGAGTCTTTCGAAGAAGCGTACAGAAAGTTTAAAAAGCAAGTTGACAGAAATTTGGTAGTTACCGAAGTCAGAGCGCGTAAAAATTTTGAAACGAAGACTGAAAAACGCAAAAAGCAGAAAATCAGCGCGCGCAAAAAGATGCTCAAAAAACTTTACATGCTGCGCAGATACGAGTCAAGACTCTAATCACGCAATAGCTAAGGGTTTATCCCTTGGCTATTTTCATCTTCTCTAAATTTTTTTATTCT
>JAIRNE010000099.1 GCA_031258205.1 Campylobacteraceae bacterium | reverse complement strand
CGGGAGTCGACAGCAGTGCAGGGTGGAATCCCATAGGAGATAATACAGCCAAGTTCACAGGTATCTTTAGCGGCAACGGCAATAAGATATCAGGTCTTTGGATAAATAGAACTTCCACCGACTATGTCGGTCTATTTGGATATACACAAAACGCTCAAATAAAAAACATAGGAGTTGAGGCGTCAGAGATAAGGGGCAATATTTTTGTCGGCGGCATTGCGGGAATTATTTATCATAGTTCCAGCGTTGCAAACAGTTACTCAACGGGTTCTATCTTTGGAAATACTCATGTCGGCGGCATTGCGGGAAATCCTTATGATAATTCTAATGTTACAAACAGTTATTCAACCGCAAATGTCAGCGGTAATAATTATGTCGGAGGCATTGCGGGATATGTTTATGGCTCCTCCAGCGTTACAGACAGTTATTCTACTGGAACTATCAGCGGCGATTATGTCGGAGGCATTGCGGGAGTTGTTGAATCATCCTCCGCTGTTACAAACAATGCCGCGATTAACCCTTCCGTTACAGGAACAAGCGGTGTAAACCGTGTAGTAGGATATATTTACAGCAGTACCGTAACAAACAATTTCGCTTTAGGCAGTATGAGCGGCAAGTTTCTCAGGCGGCAACGCGGGAACATCTAAAACCGAAACAGAGTTACAACAGGAGGCAACTTACAGCGATGATGTAAGCTCAGGAGGTCTTGGGTGGGATTTTATGGATACATGGAAAATAGACGAAGGCAACAGCTACCCGTATCTATATTGGCAGGATTGATTTAGATTTGAGAGAGATTGAGATTTTAGATTAAACAAGGCGGGATTTCCTGCCTTGTTTATACATGCAAAAGCTTTTTTAAATTACTTTGTTTTATTTTTACAATTTGAACATTTGAAATACTTCATATTATATGGATTGCTTCGTCAGTCGCTTCGCTCCTTCCTCGCAATGACAGAGGGGGGGCGTCATTGCAAGCGACCAACGGGAGCGCGGCAATCCAGCAACACTAAAACTTTAAATTTAATTCTCATGTAAAAACAAAAATACTAACTGTTTTTATTTTGTCTATATTATCAATTCCTCTGGATTGCTTCGTCGTTTCACTCCTCGCAATGACGGAGGAGGAGGTTTTGCAGTGACAGAGGGTGATGCAATGATATAAAAGGCGTGGATTGCGGGTCAAGTCCGTAATGACGGAAGAATATGTCATTGCGAGCGTAAGCGCGGCAATCCATTCTCTTTGTTTTACATTCAATCGTTTACATGTAATGAAATAAAACAAAGGCGGAGATTTAATTTTTTGCCTAAGCAGTGGACAAAATAGATATTTAGGGTGTATTTCATTAGGATTTGCACGGCATATCTTTTTTTGCGGGTAGTTAAAATAAGCAATCAAAACCTGCATTTGTGCATATATATGAGGCGTGCGTCGCAAACAGTTAAAAATATAGCGAAACCGTAAAGAGCAGTTTAACCGTTTAAAAATTTAAAACGGCGAAGATACGCATATAAACAGAGCATTTCATGTACGCAAATCCTTTAAATCGTCTATCTATAGTCTCCAGCGTAATATGTAAATCTTCTTATATAAAAAAGCTAAGTTTTTCGCCAAGCGCACATACGCCCTCCAGCGCAACATATAAATCCTCTTATGTTTGGCAGTTTCTCATAAAGAGACGGCATCTTTTTATTTTCCAGCGCAACTTGCAACTCCTCTTATGAAAAATTTAAAACAATCGGCAGGGCGATTCATGCATGTAAATCCATTAAATCGGATAGCCTCCGTCGTAACATGCAAATATTCTTATAACGGTATAAACCGCCGCAAGAGCGATAAAAATATAGATGCGCGATAAATATAGTTTGGTTAAGACGCATGTCGTGATTTGGCTGTGGATTTTAACTCATGCACCGCATAAGCGCGGCTTTGACTTTTTCGTTTGCTTCATCTTTTGTTAAGCCGCTTATATAGATAGGTTCGCTGACTCTATAAATTATCGTAGAAAAAGGCTTAGGCATTTTTGCTTTATCCCAGCTTTTAAATTGCCAAAACGCGCTTAAAGCATATCCGAAAGCGACTACGGGAACGTTACACTTAAGAGCAAGCGCGCTTACTCCGTCCGATATTGAGTAAACAGGACCTATCGGACCATCTGGAGTTATAGCTATATCTTCGCCTTTTTTAAGTACGCTTATAGCTTGAACAAGCGCTTTTACCGCGCCTTTTCTACTGCTGCCGCGTATGAAATTAAATTTAAATTTTTTTGATGCCCTTATCGCTATGTCTCCGTGTGCATGTTCGCTCACTATCGCGCTGCCGTTCATCGGAAGCGGACGCATTTTGCGGTAAAGATACGGGCACATCAAAAGCTGCCCATGCCAGCAAACCCAAATAGCGGGATACGGAATTTCGCCTTTTGGCAATTCATAAACTTTTTTACATGTAATATATATAAACTGTTGAGCAAGACTTATGAGAAACGGCGAGATTTTGTGCGCTATTTTCTTTAGAGTTCTGTTTTTCATACGACTTGTCCATATAAAATCAATCTTTGCGGGCGGGTGATTTTGACGTTTTTTATCTTACCCAAAAGCTCTTCGCCGCCCTCTACGCAAACTGTAAAATTTTGAGACGTTCTTCCAGCCGCCATTTTGTTTTCTCTTAACTCTTCAAAATATACCTCAAAAACTCTGTCTTTATAATTTGGAGTCATCTCGTCAAGCAATCCCGCGTGTCTGTCTTGCAATGTTTTCAACCGCAAAGATGCCGTTTTATTATTTACGGTATTTGTCATTTGCGCGGCAGTGGTAAGCGGACGGGCTGAATATTTGAATGAAAATATCTGCTCAAATCTCACCTCTTCCATAACTTCCATCGTATCCATAAAATCCCTCTCGCTCTCCCCCGGAAATGCCACTATAATATCCGTGCTGATAGAAGCCTGCGGCGACATGGCGCGGAGCTTTTTGGCGCGCTCTAAAAACCACTCTTTCGTATAGCCGCGTCTCATCGCTTTTAATATAGCGGTTGAACCGCTTTGTAAAGGCATATGCATGGATTTACAGATTTTGGGATTTGAAGCGAAAACTTCCAAAAACTCGTCGTCCATGTGCAAAGGGTGCGGCGAAGTAAAGCGTATCCTTTCCACCTCGTCAATTTCGGCGATTTTGACCAAAAGCTGTGAAAAGTTAATCTCTCCTCTTTTGCCGCCGCTTAATCTCCTGCCGTAATTATTTACGTTTTGACCAAGCAGGAAAATCTCTTTCGCGCCGCTTTTTGCCGCGCGCGCCGCTTCTTTTAAAATCAACTCATGCGGCACTGAAATCTCTTCGCCTCTTGTGTGCGGCACAATGCAAAAAGCGCACTTTTTATCGCATCCAATGGAGATATTTATGTAAGCTTTGTAGGGATTTTGACGAAATTCGCCGAATGCGTACGCGCTCTCGTCGTAGTTAATGTCTATGCTTAAAAATCTCTCTTTTAAGACGGCTTCTCGTATTTTTGAGACGTTTCTCGCGCCTAAAACAAAATTCACCTCAGGCGCTCTTTTAAATATCTCTTCGCCCAAATGGCTTGCACTGCATCCGCAAACGCCGATTTTCGCTCCATGTTTTTTGTGTTTTACAAACTGTCCGATTTCGGAAAAGAGTTTATTTACGGGTTTTTCTCTGACACTGCATGTATTGATAAGTATGAGGTCTGCCTCTTTGGCGTCTTTAGTTAAAAGGTAAGTCTCTTCGCGGTTCAATTCGGCTATCATGTGTTCCGAATCTCTCACATTCATCGCACATCCAAGCGTTTCTATAAAAAGTTTTTTCGTCATACTAAAAGCGGCTTATAATATATGCACCTCATACATATAATCTTGTTCGTTAAGACCGTATTTGACTTGGCGCAGATAGACGCTGAAATCTTTGTTTTCAAAGTATTCCACAAGGTTTACCAAATTTTTGTGCGAATTTTCTTTGTCAAAATAGAATATCTGTCCGCCCTCTTTTTTAATAGTCTCTTCAATTTTCTCTAACGTTATACTCTTTGGTTTTTCGCCCAAACCAGTTCTTGCCAATTTTAGTTCCATCATTATCCCCTGATTATAAAAAGGTATAAGTATAACTATATTTGGATAAAGAAGCCTTTAAAGTAAAATAAAAGTTCAATTTGATACAATATGTCCGCTTCGCAATTATAAAAATCCAAATTTTTCATTGCAAATTAAAAAAACAGAAAGGCGTTTTATGGAGAGAGTTATAGATATTATAGAATCAATAGCAAATGAGAAGGGTTTAGCCCTCAACGACGTTAAAGACGCCATCAAATTATCGTTAGCCAAAACGGCAAAAAAAGTTTACGGTGAAAAATACGAATATGAAACGCAGATAGACGATAAAAAAAAGATTTTACAGCTGTTCCAAAAAGTGCTTGTTGTCCCAATCGGCGATGAACGGCTTTCAATAGACAATGAAAATCACATATGTATAAAAGACGCTAAAGAGATAGACCCAAACGCCGAAATAGGCGATGAGTTAAGATATGAACTGCCGCTTGACAATCTCGGACGCACAGCTGCCGCTACGCTCCAAAGAGAGCTTGAGTATCACATACAAAGACTTTTGGAACAGCAGATATTTGAAAAATACAAAAACCGCGTAGGCAAATGCGTTCACGGCTCCGTTACGAGTATTGACGCAGACGAAAATACATACATAGAAGTGGACGAGATACGCTGTGTACTTCCGCGCAAAAACCGCATAAAAGGCGAAAAATTCAAAGTCGGAAATGTCGTAAAAAGCGTAATTAGAAAAGTCTTTATAGATAAATCCAAAAGGATAACCGTAGAACTCTCGCGCACCAGTCCAAAATTTTTAGAGTCTCTTTTGGAACTTGAGGTGCCGGAGATTAAAGACGGTACGGTTATCATTCAAAAATCGGCAAGAATTCCGGGCGACAGGGCAAAACTCGCAGTCGCTTCGCTTCATCCGAATGTTGATGCCGTTGGAGCGGTTGTGGGCACAAAAGGCGTGCGCATAAACGCTATCGGCAAAGAGCTTCACGGCGAAAATATAGACTGCATGGAGTATTCGCCCATAGCCGAGATATTCGTAGCGCGCGCGTTAGCTCCCGCGATTATATCTAATGTAAAAATAGAAGCCAACAAAGCAATTGCTACGCTAAACAGCGAGCAAAAATCAAAAGCGATAGGTAAAAGCGGTATAAATATTCGTTTAGCCTCTATGCTGACCGGATATGAGATAGAGTTGGCGGAGGAGAACGGCGCGAAAAAGACAAGCGAAACAAAAACGGCTATAGACCCCAACGCCTTAAAAGCTCTCTTTAAAGATTAAACTCTCCCTATCGGCAATTAAGTCTGCGTTTTGGCGAAATTTTATTTTTGAACTCTATCGGCAAAATTCAAAACTTACGTTTTAAAACTATAACGAACGCTCTCGCCAAAAAATCGGACTTTGCCGACCGGCTTTAAAACTCTTCCGCCGCTATGATGAGCGCATAATCAACTCTCCTTTACACAGTTACTCTAAGCGTTATTTTACGACAATAGAGACGGATACGTTAGGCGGCACGCTAAACGTTTCGCTGTAACTTCCGCCGCTTGAGCCTTTTCTTAAAAACGGAAAATGTCCGTGAGCGGGAAGCGATGCGGGCGAAGATGTCGGCAGAGTGCGGTATTGTTTATACGCGCTTCCGTCAAATTCTTCAAATTCAAAACCGCCGCTGTATTTGACGGGATACCCAAAACCGTTAGGAGACGCGTTAGACGGAAACATAGCGATACTTGCTCCCCAGCGCGACAAAGCGCGTTTTAAACCCTCGCCATTGTATGTTTTTATGGCTTTGTCAAGAATCTTCAGCGACCGCAGCCTGCATGCAGGAGTATTAGATTCGCCGCAGTTTGCAGATGAATCGCCTCTTGTTTTAAACAGCGTTTTATAAAATTCTACGCCGTGCTGACGCAGTAAATATGCTCCAAAACTGCCCGCAACATCGTAATTCCTATCGCCTCCAAGAGACCAGTCTGCAAAGTCGTAACGATAATCGCTCTCTTTATGCCAATCTATATATCTGAATTTAGCATCGTTAAACTCATTGTCTATTTTCTTGGCTATGATATCCTCCATCATAATAGCGCTCATCTCATTTAAAAAGGTGTCAAAACCGTCGTTCATAAGAACATAGCGCTGATAAAAGTGAACGGCATGAGTAAATTCATGAGCTATTGTGCTGATACCGTACAGCGTGCCGTTAGCATCTTTATAAAGCGTTTCGGTATCTACAAATACGACTAACGCTTCGTTGGAATGACCTTTTTCTTCCCAACTTGCAGGTATTTCATTGTTAAGAACATTGTTAATACCCCAAAAATACCCCAACACTCCACCCGCTTTTCCATTCTTATCAAAATTAACAAGAGTTATATCTAAAGGCTGGTCGCTTGGTATATAATAGCTACCATTACGCGTTCCCCATGGTTTTCCAATCAAATTTTCCGCGCTGACCACTATAGTCTCAAGACTCTGCAAAATACGGCTAATTATCGCATCATTAACTTTGTCGCTTGCATATTCGCTGTTTTCAACCCAAATATTTACGGTAAGACCGTTAGAGAGCGTTTGCTTTTCTTTCAGCGTTGCCGTACGGTTTTCATATACAGAGTTTCCTTGCTTGTCTTCAACGGAAACATCCCATTTTCTTTCGTCTCCCTTTGAGTATGTCTTTGCGAGCAGCAGAGGATAGTCTTGCATATTTTGACTTTTGGATAACAGATCTTTTGGATTAAAATCTCTTATGAAATCGGGAATGCGGTTGAACGTATCTGTATGTTTGGCATATTTAGGACTCATTTCGCTGTGTAAAGCCGTATTAACGGGAATATACGGCATATTAACGGAACTCTCTGCTGTGTTTGTAAAAACAATCGTAATATCTCTGTTCGCCACATTAGAGAGCGAAACGTTTAAATTAACCCAATACGTGCCGTCATTTATGTAACTCCAAACGCCTACACCGTTTCCCGTATAGCTTAAGCCGCTTGCGCCGCAATACGAACCGCTGCAACCCGGAGTTAACGATGATGACGACGCGCTTTTGCCCTCTTCTTCAACGCCGCCGCAGCCAGAGAAAAAATAGACGGGCAGTAATATAAAAAATGCCATAAGTAAACTTCGCATATGCGGCTCCTTATTTTAAAAACTACATTTTAATATTTTAAACTTTACTGCGTATAAAAGAAAATCTTGATTTGGGTATTCAAAGCTTTCACAAATATTCAAATACCCAAAAAACGCAACTCCTGTTTATCCTGTCAGCTGCCAAATGTTACGGACTAATACAGTATATTGACATTAACACACAGCGTGTGTTATAATTATAAAAATAAAGGGGCTAAAATGAATGCAAGTTCAGATAAAATTAGAACAAATGTCTATCTTGACTCAAGTATGAAAATCAAAGCTCAAGATATATTTAAACAATATGGTTTAGGTTTAAGTGAAGCTTTTAATA
>JAIRNE010000025.1 GCA_031258205.1 Campylobacteraceae bacterium | reverse complement strand
GCTTTTTTCCCGTTTCGAGACAGTATAGACGCGGCGGCAAATGCAGGCGTTAAAGCGATAATAGAGCCCGGCGGAAGCATAAGAGACGATGAGGTGATAAAAGCGGCAGACGAGTATGGAATAGCTCTGTATTTCACAAATGTACGGCACTTTTTGCATTGATAAAACCCGCTTAAATGAGGGCTTTTAACAGCTCTCACCTTTTTTTAAGTACTATTTAAGTACAATATCGCGATTTTTTATAGCCTTTTTAGGAGAATCCATAATGGAAGATGCAAAACGCAGGCGTATTTTGGTGAAATTTTCAGGCGAAGCGCTTGCAGGCGGCGGCGGCTTTGGTATTGACAGCGACATATTGAAGTATATCGCGGGTGAAATCCGCTCGCTTACCGAACACAATATTGAAGTCGGTATAGTTGTAGGCGGCGGCAATATCATACGCGGAGTAAGCGCGGCGCAAGGCGGTATTATAAAACGCACAAGCGGCGATTACATGGGAATGCTTGCTACTGTTATAAACTCTATCGCAATGCAGGAGGCTTTGGAAAACGGCGGCGTTGACGTAAGGGTACAGAGCGCGATAAAAATGGAGCAGATATGCGAAACTTTCATTGTGCGCAGAGCCATAAGACATTTGGAAAAAAACCGCGTAGTAATATTCGCTTCCGGTACGGGCAATCCGTTTTTTACAACCGATACGGCGGCTACTTTGAGAGCCATTGAGATTAGCGCAGATATGATTATCAAAGCTACAAAAGTGGACGGTATTTACGACAAAGATCCTAATAAATTCAACAATGCCAAAAAACTCAACACTCTTAGCTATGAGTGCGCCATGAATGACGATATAAAAGTGATGGATGACACTTCAATCGCGCTTGCTAAAGACAATAACCTGCCGATTGTGGTTTTCAATATGTTCAATAAAGGCAATCTTCTATCTATTATACAAGGCGATTACTCCGCCTGTTCGATAGTCAAGTAAATAAAATTTTTCACAAAGGATACGCAATGAGAAGCGAACAAATAACTGCAAAAGCTTTAAAAGCCGCAGGCGACGATAGATACAAACTGTCCGTGCTTGTCTCAAAAAGAGCGGAAAAGATATCTTTGGGCGCACAGCCGCTTGTAAACAATACGCATGGTTTAAAACCTGTGGATATAGCTCTTTTGGAGATAGCCGAAGGTAAAATATCTCTTGAGAATATAGAGGAAAAAAACTCATAACAAAATGAGCGGCAATATACTTGACAGTCTTGAAGAACTGTTAAACAAAATCAGCGTCTGCAAAAATATAGAAAAAGCTAAAAAGATACTTTTTAGCGAGTTTAAAGGATCGCATGAGAATATCTCAAGAGCGATAGAACTTGCCGTCAAACAGCATGAAGGGCAGACGCGAAAATCGGGTGAACCGTATGTGATACATCCGATTTTGGTATCGGCTATCGTAGCAAGATACGGCGGCGATGAAACAATGGTCATAACGGCTCTATTGCATGATGTTGTGGAAGATACCGAAACTACTACCGAAGAAGTAGAGCAAATGTTCGGTTCCGACGTAGCCAATCTTGTGGACGGGCTGACTAAAATTATGACGATAAGAGAGGATAAATTAGCCCCTTCAAATTCAGGCGAAAAACTTATGAGTTCGGCTATGAATTTTCGCAAAATGCTTGTTGCTTCCATAAGCGATGTGAGAGTTTTAGTCATCAAACTTTGCGACAGACTTCACAATATGATGACGCTAAACGCACTGCCTCCCAATAAACAAAAAAGAATAGCCGAAGAGACGCTTGTGGTTTACGCGCCTATAGCGCACAGGCTTGGCATTTCATCTATAAAAAATTATCTGGAAGATTACAGTTTTTACTATATAATGCCCGAAGAGTATAAAAAAATAGACGAGTATTTAGTAGAACACAAACAGCAGTTTCAGCTAAGGCTTAACCTCTTTTTAGACAAAATACATACGCTTTTAGAACAAAACGGCTTTAGCGACAGCGATTATGAGCTTGAAAAAAGGATTAAGCACTACTACTCTATTTATGTCAAAATGCAGCGCAAAGGTATCAGCATTGAAGAGGTCTTAGACCTTTTGGCGATTAGGATTATCACAAAAAATACGCTTGAGTGTTACAAAGCTTTGGGAGTTTTACACCAATATTTCAATCCCATCATTTCGCGCTTTAAAGATTATATCGCGATACCTAAAGATAACGGCTATCAGACGATTCACACGACAATATTTGACGACAAATCAATCATAGAAGCGCAAATCCGCACTTTTGACATGCACAATGTCGCAGAGTTTGGCGTTGCCGCTCACTGGAAATATAAATATTCAAGCGGTATTAATCCAAAACTTGATTGGCTTACGGAGATAAAAAACAAAGAGGGCGAGAGCGATAATGCAACAGAGTTTTACGAATTTGCCAAAGACAGTTATCTATACAGCGAAGATATAGCGGTTTTTTCGCCGAAGGGCGATATTTTTACGCTCTCGCGCGGCGCTACGGTGCTGGATTTTGCTTATGAAATACATACCGAAATCGGCTCTCATGCCAAAGAGGCATTTGTAAACAGGCAAAAAGCACCGCTTTTAACAGAGCTTAAAAACGGCGATATAGTGCGCATAATAACAAGCGAAGAGCCTATATATCGGTGCAGTTGGGTAAACAGCGTCAAAACGGGCAAAGCCAGAACCGCTATCATGCAGGCATGCCGCCAAAAAGTGAGAGAATTAAACTACCGCGTGGCAATAGATATACTTTTGGGTATTTTTAATACAAAAGAGAGCAGACTTTTAACATGGCTCAAAAAAGAGCGGCTTGATAAAAAGATAGACAAAGCCGCGACAGATTCGGTCTATTTGCAAGATGTCGTAAACGCTTTAAAAAAGTATCCGATAGGCGAAAAGGTGATTTTGCCGTTTTTGAACCGCAACAAATATCAGGTAAAAAAACAGAAGTTTGAAAATATAGTCGTCTATTCAAATCAAAATGTAAATTCGGTAACTTTTGACTACTGCTGCCACCCAAAAAGAGGCGATGATATTATAGGATTTGTTAAAAAAGCAGATGTGATAGTCCATCACAAAATGTGCGAACGCGCCGCAAAATTGATAGAAGCAAAAGAGCCTATGATATTTGTCAAATGGACAAGAGACGCTCCCGGTCAATACAAAATGCTTGTCAGCATTGAAAATAAGCGAGGTTCTTTAGCGGCATTTTTAGCGTTTTTAGTGAAAATGCAGGTAAATTTGCAGACGATAGAGTTAAACAAAGCCGAAGACGGCGCGGTGGAATATTTTAAAATGGTAATAGAACTCCCCGAAAATATCAGTCCCGAACAGATAAGAGACAATATCAAAGAGAGATATAAACTGCTGGACTTTGTATCTTTAAACGACGTATATAAAACAAGATAAGGGTAAAAATGGAAGAGAAAATCAAAAAAGCATTAGACGAGATAAAGCGCGGAAGCTGTGAAATAATAGATTATGAGAGGATAGAGACGCTTGTTAGGGCATTTTTTGAAAAAGGCGAGAATTTTTATGTAAAAGCGGGATTTGACCCGACGGCTCCGGATTTACACTTGGGTCATACCGTACTTTTGCAAAAAATGGCGCAGCTGCAGCGTTACGGCGCGATAGTGCAATTTTTGATAGGCGACTTCACGGCGCAGATAGGCGATCCGACAGGAAAAAGCGAAACAAGAAAAAAACTTGACAAAAACGCTGTTTTGCAAAATGCAAAAAGTTACGAAGAGCAGGTTTTTAAAGTATTGGAGCCTAAAAGTACGCAGATATTGTTCAATTCGCAATGGATAAACGAACTTGGCACGGCAGGACTCGTAGAACTTACGACGACTTTCAGCGTCGCAAGAATGCTGGAGAGAGAGGACTTTGAGAAGCGTTACCGCTCGCAGATGCCTATATCAATCAGCGAATTTTTATATCCGTTGCTGCAAGGTTATGACAGCGTTGCTTTAAAATGCGATATAGAGATGGGCGGAACAGACCAAAAATTCAATCTTTTAATGGGACGTCATTTGCAAAGAGTTTATGGTGTCGGCAAAGAGCAGGCGGTTATTATGATGCCGCTGCTGGAGGGATTAGACGGCGTAAACAAGATGAGTAAATCGCTTGGAAACTATATAGGCGTAACGGACGAACCGAACTCCATGTTTGCTAAAATCCTCAGTATCAGCGACGAATTGATGTGGCGGTACTATGAACTTTTAAGCTCCAAAAGTATAAAAGAGATAGAAAAATTGAAAGAGGGCGTCAAAAACGGTTCGCTTCATCCAAAATCCGTCAAAGAAGAGCTTGCCGTTGAGATAACGGCTCGTTTTCATTCTCAAAGTGCGGCAGACACGGCAAAAGAGGAGTTTGACAAAGTACATAAACAAAACGCTTTGCCAAGCGATATAAAAGAGTTTAGCTTAAAAGCTCCCGTTTGGATAGCTAAAGCTCTTGTTGACTGTCAGCTTTCGCCGTCCACTTCGCAAGCCAGACGCGACATTGTATCAGGAGCTGCGAAGCTAAATCAAGATAAGATAAGCGACGAGCAGTTACAATTAACAAGCGGCGAGTATATACTCTGCGTAGGCAAGCGCAAGTTTGCAAAATTAAAGGTTATATAATGAATTCATTGAAAATCGGACAATACACGATAAAATTCCCAATAGTGCAGGGCGGCATGGGTGTCGGCATAAGCTGGGATAAACTCGCCGGCACAGTTAGTCTTGAGGGCGGTCTTGGCGTCATAAGCGCGATAGGAACCGGATATTATCAGGATATGCGTTTTGCGGCGAAAGTTATCAATTCGCGTCCGTACGATACGCAAAATTTATACTCGTTTGAAGCTCTTAAAGAGATAGTCAAAAACGCGCGCAAAATATGCTCTTCCAAACCGCTTGGCGTAAATATAATGTGCGCTATTAACGACTACAGCAGAGTAGTAGCGGACGCTTGCAAAAGCGGTATAGATATTATTATATCGGGAGCCGGTCTGCCCACAAATCTGCCCGAACTTACGAAAAATTTCCCGCATGTAGCTCTTGTGCCGATAGTATCAAGCGCGAAAGCGTTGAAGATTATCTGTAAACGCTGGGCGCAGAGATATGACCGTATGCCTGATGCGGTTGTATTGGAAGGACCTCTTAGCGGAGGACATCAAGGCTTTACGTATGAGCAGTGCGCTATGGAAGAGTATCAGCTTGAGAATTTAATCAAACCCGTCAAAGACGAGATAAAAGAGTGGGGCGATTTCCCGCTTATCGCAGCCGGCGGCATTTGGGATAAAAACGATATAAATAAAGCTATCTCTTTAGGCGCTGACGGCGTGCAAATGGGAACGCGTTTTATAGGTACTCATGAATGCGATGCAGACGAAGCTTTTAAACAAGTCTTGATTGACGCTAAAAAAGAGGATATACAACTTCTAAAATCTCCCGTAGGATACCCAGCCAGAGGCGTTAGAACCAATCTCATAAATCTTGTAGACAAAAGAGAGGGACCGCCTATAAAATGTATCAGCAATTGCGTAACGCCATGCCAAAGAGGCAAAGAAGCTAAAGAGGTAGGATACTGCATAGCAGACCGCCTTTCAGATGCTTGGAAAGGCAAAAAAGAGAGCGGACTGTTTTTTACGGGCGCAAACGGATACAAATTAAAAGAGATTATAAGCGTTAAAGAGTTGATAAATAAACTTATACATGGTGAGTGATGATTAAAAGAGTTATTTTTATCTTATTGACACTCTTAAATTTCGCTTTGGCGATTGATTATAAAGCGGAATTGGACAATTTTGATAAAAATTTTTCGCAATACAACGACATAGAAAAAGACCAGGCTTACAGCAGTATGCAGCATCTGTACATAAACTCTATCATGGACGGCAATGATGCGTATAAATATGAAGCTTTGATACGAATCGTCAAAGCTTCGAAAGAGCTTAACTACGACAGCGAAATATATGAAAAAGAGTTAAACACTCTTGTCAGATTAAATCCGAAATTGACCGATGCGCAATGGCAAAAAACGAACTTGGATATAGAGTCAAAAAAGAGCGAATATCCCAATAAAGAGGGTATTATATTTGCCGCAGATATCGTAAAGGTTGAACAAGGCGAATATACGGTAAATGAAAAAGCTTTTGCGCAGACTGCAAACGTCTCTTATACAGATGAAAAAGCCGTCAAAAAAATTGATAAAAATTCGGCAAAACTGTTAGAAATAAAACAAGAAAATGAAAATATTATTTTTATATTTGATAGGAATTTAGATAAAGACGAGATAAAAACTCTGATACTAAAAACAGAGGGCACAATAAAATATGTTTACGATATACGCGCTTTAAAAGGCGATATCGCAAACTCCATAAAAACGCGGTTAAAAGATGTGAGGTTGTCGCAGTTTGATAAAAATACGACAAGAGTGGTTTTTGAGAGTTTAAAAGAGATAAATATCGCGCATAAAATCATAGATACAAAACTTATATTCAACGCCAAAGAATTTTACTATACAATTAAAACCGGTAATAACTCCGCCATTATTGCAAATTCATCTGTAAATAAAAAGAAAATTATCGTTATAGATGCGGGACATGGCGGGAGGGACAGCGGAGCGGCTTATAACAAATATTTGGAAAAAGACGCCGTTTTGCAGATAGCTTTAATACTCGGCAAAGAGCTTGAAAAAAGAGGATATACCGTCATCTACACAAGGCAGAGCGATAAATTTTTAAAACTGCGGGACAGAACCAAAATCGCCAACGATAAAAATGCCGACTTGTTCATATCGTTGCATGCAAACGCCGCGCCCAAATCTGCCAAAAACGGCGATACAAAATGGCAGGGCATAGAGACGTTTTTTCTCTCTCCTTCCGATTCGCAGCGTTCAAAAAACGCGGCAGAGTTAGAAAACCAATCGGACGTTGAAGAGATGGATTTTTACTCTAAAAATACATTTTTAAACTTTCTCAACCGCGAAAAAATCATCGCTTCGCATAAATTGGCGCTTGACGTTCAGCAGTATATTTTAGGTTCTATCAAAAAAGAGTATAAAACGGTCATAGACGGCGGCGTAAGAGAAGCTCCGTTTTGGGTGCTTACGGGCGCGCAAATGCCGGCTATCCTTTTGGAAGTAGGCTATATCACCGATAAAACGGACAGAGAGAGAATGTTTGATAAAAAATTTCAGCAGTTATTGTCAAGCGGTATTGCCGACGGGATAGTCTCATATTTTGCTAAAAATTGAGCAGTTTTAAAGCGAGCAAGAGTTTTAAACGGGAGTTTATCCCGTTTAAAATCTATTTTTTATAATTTTTTATAGCCGCGTCAAGAATTTTTACAGCCTCTTCTTTGTCTGCAAAATCTTTTACTTTTACCCATTTATTCGGTTCTAACATTTTATATGTTTCAAAAAAGTTTTTAATTTTATCAAGAGTGGCTTTTGGCAAATCTTTAAGAGAATTAACTCCTTCAAATGTCGGGTCTATTTTGCTCACAGGAACCGCTAAAAGTTTCTCGTCCATTCC
>JAIRNE010000087.1 GCA_031258205.1 Campylobacteraceae bacterium | reverse complement strand
TTTGTCCACTCTTTGTCTGTCAACTCCATGTTTATTCTGCCGACATTTTGATATCTAACGCTGATATCTGCGATGCCGTTGGTAAAATCTTTAATCTCGGTATGGCATTCGCCTGACGCGTTTACGCTAAGCGCGCAATTTGACGGCGCGATAAGCGTGGCATTTGACATGATATTGATGCCTGCTTGATTATAGTTTTGCACGCTTTTTGTACCGCCGTATTCAACAGCTTTAATCCTGCCTTTATTGCTGCTTCCGCCGATTAATTTATCATGAAAATTACCCTCTAAAATAAAATTTTTCGGACGAACGGCAAAAAAGTCCGGCGAACATGTTATTTTACGTTTTTGCGAACCCGCATAACCGTAAGTTATCTTAAAAGCCGCGTTTTTAACGGCTTTGCCTGTTTTTATGCCGCGCAATGTTTTAACCGTTTCGCTTTGCTTGAGAACGGCGGCATATACGTTATCATGCACAACCGGCGAGGTATCGCAATTGCCGTTAAAATCTACCAAATCCACTCTTACCGAAAGATTTGTATTTTCAAAAGTTTTAGCAACGCCGCTTCCATCCTCGTCATAATAAACCATCTGCACGTCAAAAGGTTTATTTGCTATCTGCGTATATAATGCAAAAAGCGCTTCAGCAGGATTTAAACTTTTTTTATCGCCTGCTTTTAGATTGAAGTTTTGATTTACAACGATAAGAGCGCCTTTTGGTTCCAACGGTTTTTCTATATATCTGTAACTTGCCTTATAATCCTCTGCTTCGCCGTCTAATGCCCAAGGCTGACTATGTGCCGCACCGCTGTTTTTTAACGGATTTGCCGGCGCAAGTTTAATATTATGAGCCAAAGCGTCATAAGAACTGTACCTGAATCTAAAAAAGATATTTTTAAGCTTGGAAACTCTATTTCCATCTATATATCCGCCGTCTGTAGCGAGCTTTGCGTCTATATCGGCTGAAAATATAATATAGCCTGCGTTGCTGCCGTACTCTATATTGTCGGCAATCTTTATTCCTGAGGCAAAATTATTGAGTTCTGCGGAATTGTAGTTAATATTAACCCATGCGTTTAAAAAACCTTTTTTATTAACTTTAACTCTAAAAAAATATTTGCCGTTGTTAAAACTAAAATTTTTCAAACTCTTCCAGCCATTAGGTTCGTCATCAGCCCTGACTTCTACTCCGTCCTCATCTTTTAAACCGTTATTGTCGTCTCCGTCAGCGTTAGAACTTGCTAACGACCTTGTGTCTGCGTCTATCAGACTGCCCATTTTCGCGCCGTCTTGAAATATGACATGCGAGACTTCGCCAAAACTTAAAGGAGCGTCGCTTCTGTCAACGCTTGCCACGGCAAAATCCGCATGCGCTACAGAGAGGTCTGTTTTCATTTCAACTTTAGTGTAGTAGTTTGCATCGCCTATCCTGCTATGAGACGAGTCTATACCGTCCGCTCTTGCGCCGTAACAAGGCTTTGTATAACGCTTTTTAACTTCATTACCGCTGTACCAGCTTTGGCGCTGTTCTTTCTCATGAATGGGAGCGTCGGTATTGCGGCACTTTGGCGTTACCGTATTTATGCCGTTACTTCCTGTGCCTATTGTGCTTTGCCAGCTAAACTCTCCGCCGCTAGCCCATGTTTGATGAGTGTTGATACCAAATATCTGCGGCTGTTTGATGCGGATATAGTATGTTTTGTTAAGTTCAACCAAAAAGTTATACTCGCCTAAAGAGTTTGTGAGTTGATAACCAATTGGCGCGCTTGTCGGCGAATTATATATCTCTACGACGATATTTGGGATAAATTGATATTTACCTCCCGTTTTGTCATTGTCGTCTATCTTTCCGTCGCCGTTTTTATCAAGATAAACTCTGCCGGTAATTGCCGATGCCGTTTGGCATGATGCCATATCGTCTATGCCGTATCCGTATTTTTTCCCGTCTTGCATTATAACATTGCCGTGTGAGCTTGCCCCGCCTTTAATCGGATCTATCGTATGTATAACAGCCGGATTTTTACTTGTAGCCACATAAAGTTTACCGTTTAAAAATGCCATTCCCCAAGCGTATTCGTCATCTATCATAATATTGTTTTGCAGCCTTATAGAATCGTACGACCAGTCATTGGGATTTACTTTTACCAATTTATAGCCGTATCCGGATTTATCGTAATCTTCATGGTCAACAGTATTTACCAATAAATAAGCGTTGCCGTCCGCATCTATCGCCATATCCGATGAAAATGCGTGGCAGGCAGTGTTTTTGGTATAATTCAAATTCGGACTTTTGTTTGAGAGGCGAAATGTGCCGTATTGGTCAGGCTTTAATATAGATATAGAGCGCGTGGAACTGCAAGGCTCTGTTAAAAGATATATCTCGCCCGTTTTTTGATTTACCGTTCCGCCGGACAAACGCCGGTCTGCAAGTTTTATGGTAGATGGAGACTGCGGTATAACCGAACTTAATTGCGAATTACTGCGAACATAATGTATAGGACTGCTTGAACCGCTCCCTGATTTGGCGGATGTGCGCATATCATAATCCCACCAATACAACACTATCTCTTTTTTGTAAGGTCCAAGCGCTAACGATGGATTGTCGCTGTACGGTTTTACATAAAAATCAACTCCGCTAAAACTGTTTTGACCTTTAACCGTAACTTCTGCATAATTGTTCGTCCGACTATTTTGTCCGCCGATATATAAATGGTTACAATCAAACCTGACGGCATTAAGTTCAGCGCATAAGCAAAAAAATAAAATACAACTTAATGACTTTTTAATTCCCTTTATATTTTTCATTCGCAACTACCCTACCCACATATGTTTTTATGAATAATAAACCTTTTGTCTAACAAACAAATCACTCAATATTTAAGTATTACATAAGTTTATATTTTACTTTTAAATTGTCTGTTAAGCCATAATTAAAGCCAAAATATTTTGTCATATATGCAGATAGACAGATAAAAAAACGGAAAATTTTAATTGTCGTAAGCGTCAAAAAGTCAAATAAAAAAGCGTCAAAACGGTTTATTGTCATTATGTGCGGACAACTCCGTCATTGCAAGCGTAAGTAAGGCATCCATTCTATTTCGTCATTGCGAGCAAAGCGTGGCAATCCATAAAAATAATCTCAAATTACTTTGTTTTAAGTTTCCCAACTTGAATATTTGAAATACTTATATGTTAGTGGATTGCTTCGTCAGTCGCTGCGCTCCTTCCTCGCAATGACGGAGGGGGGGGCGTCATTGCGAGCGACGGGCGCGAGCGCGGCAATCCAGCAACACAAAGCGTTGAACATTTTAAGTTTATGAGGTTTTATTTCAAAGAAAACAGGTGTAACCTTTTTAGCAATTCTTCCGGATTGCTTCGTCGTTTCACTCCTCGCAATGACGTGGGAGAGGAGGTTGCTTCGTCAGCTTACGCTTCCTGGCAATGACGAAAAAAGAGGGGTTATAATGACGGATAACATGTCATTGCGAGCAAACGAAGTTTGCGAAGCAATCCAGACGCGTAAGCGTTCTTGTCATTCAAAAAGTAAAACCAAAACAAAGTAATTTGTTTCTAAAATTACTTTACTTTAATTTTTCCAATTTGAATATTTGTAATGCTTACATGTTAATGGATTGCCACGTCGCTAACGCTCCTCGCAATGACGGAGGGAAGGCATTCTTTGCAATGTCAGGAAGGGATTGCCTCGCTATTTTCAATGGTTTGCAATGACGGAGGTTTGATATACAAACCCTCCAAATTTATCTATCATTGCCGATAAGAACATTTCTCATTCATCAATTTTCTGATATAATACCGCAAATATTCACCCATAAATACAATCTAAACAAAAGGAATTCACAATGTTGTCTTCAGCGACCAATTTCAAAGTTTTATCTTTAATTAAATTAAAAAGTTATATCTCTCTCTCTGCGCTATTAGCTTTCTTCCTTAGTTTTTCCTTAATTGGCTGCGGAGGCAAAGATTCTAACAGCGGCGGCAGTGAACCTTCTACTTTTAGCGTCTCTTTTTATGATGAAAACTTAAGTTTCTTAGAGAAGCAAAGCGTAGCCGAAGGCATTATAAACCCTTCAAGTATCATAACAGGCACATGGTATAAAGCGGGAGAAAACACTTCCGTAACTTCTCATGACTTAGTAAGCAATGTAACCTTTTATGCAGTTTCAAACGTTATAGAGATAACCGACCAAACCGAGTTAGATAACATTAGAACCAATCTCGGCGGTAAATATATCTTACTTGATAATATAACCTTAGACGATGACAAAGCG
>JAIRNE010000031.1 GCA_031258205.1 Campylobacteraceae bacterium | reverse complement strand
CCCATATCTTTTTCGTCAAAATAGTGTTTTAAGTTATGTTTATAAGCAAATTCGCGCGATATTTTAGCTTGATTTGCGCTTGCTATATCTTTTGCGGGAATATAATGGTCCATCACGATGGAAAATCCATCCGGATTTGCGAGATTTAAAGCCCCGCTCTCTTCAAATGCGCGGATAGAAATCGGCGTCGTTATGTCGTTTCCTATCACCATATCTATTTTACTTTCTATTATGTCGTCAGCATATACGTCTTTTTTTACATGCGAGCTGAAAATCTTCTCTGTTATCGTCTGCGCCATGAAAAACCTTTGTTTTGATAAAAATGCGTCTATTTTAGCCAAAAAGCGATAAAAAGAGTATTTTTTGCCAATCTAAAAACAGTTTTTTGAATTTTATTATTTGTAAAATTTGTATATTGTTTTCTATTAAATTTGCCCGCTATTCAATGCCAACCAAGGAAATCTTATTATTCAAATATTTTTGCAATACGCTTAAAATCTGTAATTCATTTCGTCTATCCCAATTGAATTTAGATAGCTCGGTTTTTATATCTTTATCAAAAACTATATAGAGTGTTTTACATGTAAAAACAAAAAGATGGATTGCCGCGCTCGCGCCCTTCGCTCGCAATGACAATCTCTCCCCCGTCATTGCGAGGAACACGCAGTGTGACGTGGCAATCCACGCCTTTTCCGTCATTGCGAGGAGTGCGAAGCACGACGAAGCAATCCACACGAATTGACAATATAGAATAAAACAGTTTGGGTAGATATTTCTGCAATGATGGAACATGTACATGTAATTATTCAAAATCACTCTTGCATGTAGATATAAGATGGATTGCCACGCTCCCTCTGGTCGCTCGCAATGACGGAAAGGAAAGTCATTGCATGCACGCTTTTATGTTATTCATTGCGACCCCCCCCTCCGTCATTGCGAGGAGTGAAACGACAAAGCAATCCAGAAGAATTGCTAAAAAGGTTACACCTGTTTTCTTTGAAATAAAACCTCATAAACTTAAAATGTTTAACGCTTCGTATTGCTGGATTGCCACGCAAACTTCGTTTGCTCTCAATGACGGAGGTGGGGGGGGGAGATTAAATTGCGTTTTGTATATTTTACAAATTTGCAATTCTCTGCAACAATAGAATCTTCACATATAACTATTTAAAATCAGTTTTACTTGTAAGACAAAGAATATGGATTGCTTCACTCCACTCGCAATAACGGAGGTGTGGCGGTTTTTTACACAATAAAAAGGCAGAGGCAGCGCCTCCGCAATTACTCTGCATGGAGATACTGCTTTAAAAACTGATTTTCTATCGTCTGCAACGAAAATTCATAGCATTTTCGGATACCATTATAATGTCCTCTTGCCTCTGCCTCTTCTATTTTTGCCTCAAATATTTTTTCGCGGGCTTTAGTTCTTAAACCAGAAATAATTTTTGCAATTTCCCCAAAATACATTTCGTCCGGCTCTAAGCCTCTTTCTTGTTCAATATCTATAATTTCAAGAAAGCGCAAAAACTGTTGCTTTTGAGGCTCGGGGAGGTCGTGTATCTCTTTGTCACTTTTCACTGCTATTTTTTCAATAGGCAATAGTGTTAAATTTATCATGTGAGTCCTTCTATTATGGACATTACTTTATCCTTGCCAAGCTTTTGTGTCTGCTTATTAATAATATCAACTGCTTTTTGCAATTCATTTTCGCTGTCTTGTTCATATGAAAATTCATTGGCAGCCTTTTCAGTTTTTGACTTATATTCAGGAAAGTATTTGCGTATATCATCAGGATTGTATTTTTGAATGCCCCTGATATTAGATAGTTTGAATTTATCAAATTTAAATTTCATATACTTATAATAACAAGCTACTAACAATATAGGCATTACTATTGGAAATAAACAAAAAGTAAGAAGCATAAAACTCATGGTTGCATCTGCTGCCGTTATTCCTGCAATTAAAAAAGCTTTCATTTTATAATCGGAAATATCAAGTGCTGTTTGTATAATATAAATTATTATGGCATATAAAGGCAATAAAAATAATAGCAATCCCACAAAACAACTAAACCAAACTCCTATTTTTACCCACAAAGGCATTATCGCCCAATATGTAAACTTTTTATATTTCATCATCTCTCCTTTATCTGTGTTTTCTGACTTTAGTTTCAGTTTGTTCATTGTAGCTCGCTGCAACACGTTGAACGGCTTTAAAAACGCTGTCTATAAAATCTTGTTTTTGAGCGTACTTATAGTCGTTGTTATTCAAAAACCTTGATATTTCCGTTCTAAATAGCTGTGAGTAAGGCTCATAGTTTTTTTCAAAAAGAGAGTTTGTTATCTCTTCTAACCTCTCTTTAAAGTTTGTAATCTGATAATCCTCTATCTTTTTTTCAACCAAATCTTTATTTGGTTTGATATTAAAATTATTAAGATAGTAGATATCCCAATAATCTCTTGCTTTGAAAAATCCTCTTGCCGCAAGAGCAATTATCTTATCCGCTAAAATCTCTTCCCTGCTTTCTACCAATATGGGTATATCAGCCGCATTGTTATAATATCTATTTTTAATCAATCCGATACTATAGTCATGGCTCGGTACATTTGCAACTTCTATTTTAATTTTAGGCTGTTTTTCCGCTTTGTGTTTTAGAAATATCCTTGCTGTCCATTTTTCTACAGTTACCGACCTGTCTGTTGTTTTCTCTTTTGGATATTCAATTTCAGCTTCAAGCCCATATTTTCTTCTGATTGTCTGTACGAAAATTTCATCAAATTCTTTCATTAAGTCTTTGGAAAATATGTTTTTCTTTGTAAGCGCAAAATCCAAATCTTCCGAATATCTTATGGCGTTGTAACAAAGCCTCAAGCTTGTACCGCCTTGAAATACTATCTCTTGCGTAATCTCCGACTGATTTAAGGCATCTAAAATATCATAATGCAGTAACTCTTTTATGATTGTAAATTTTAAAAATTCATTGCCCTCTGCAAATTTTTCAGCGCTATCAACCAGCAAGTTCATTGTTTTTCTCCATTCTGTCAAGCTCATCAAAATCAATCAATCCTACATTTCTATTTGCCCTTACCGCGTCTTTTACTGCTTTGCGCGGATTTGCATAATATAAACCGTAATCATCGTAAAATGTGCAATCTTCTAAAAATACAGCCGGATTTTTAGTTGAGTGCGTAAACTCTAAAATGCCGTAAGGCGTATCATATATTTGGCTTCGTCCTGTTGTGGCAAATGTAAGACGGTTTGGCATTTGAGAGATAATGCCGTAATCGCTCAATGCCGTCTCATAACTTATATAAAATACTTCTCTTGGTCTAATGAGATACGCTAAGCGCGGCAAGGCAAAAGACGGTCTGCTTCTTGCTCTCGGATTGGCATAAAATCCCCTGCAAACATTTAAAATAGTCCTATTGTCTGCATGTCGTTTCAAAGAGACATTTCTGACGCTTTTTGCTTCATTTGGAAAAAATAGATTAAAGATATTGATATTAAAGCACCAAACGCCTTTTTCATCTAAAAAATCAAGCATTTTAACAAGCTCATTTCTTGTCATACTCTTTCCTATATTTTTTCTACTATTATACATCAAATTAACATAAAAATCTATCAAGTGCGTAGATAATATCATATTTGCCTCTTAGTTTCTACCGTTGCGTTACTTTGTATTGTTCCGTCTATTCTGGTCAAACATAAAATAATTGATGAATTTTCATTTGTTTCCATAGTAAAATATTTTGCTTCTAATCCATCTAAAAATCTATAAATTGGCGGGCGGGCACGTCCATTATAATTTTTGATTTTTGTGTCAAATTTGTTTTTGAAAATATCCAAATCTTCTTCATGTATCACACAATGCCTAAATATGACAAATTCATCATATAGTTCTTTCAATATTTTTGTGTTTAAGCCTCTGCTGCTTATAGTTATAAAGTACATAATTTTTCCTTTTACATATTAAAACTTCTTGATTCCAATTTGCTCTCAAGGTTGTTCATAACATTATCTGCATTTTTCAAGCCTAAAAGACTTACCGTCCACGCGGGACCGGTAAGTATTAATTTCCACATTATGTATATCGCTCCAAGTGAAGCTACTATATTCAACATAACTTGGAATATACCCACATTAAGTCCTAACAAAATTTCAGTATTGAGGTTTTTGAGTATTCCGAATTGCTCCATTGTGAGCGTCATAAATACGTCAAAAATGATATTATCAACCATTTTTGATTCGGGTCGTATTTAATTATCTGTTTTTCCTCTTCGGGCGTTACGGAACTTGTTGTTGCAAACACTCCTCACGCTTTATCCTTCCAAAATCAAAAATATCAAGGACGGTACAAATGCGCGAGTTTAAGGATTGTTGTTTTGTGGATTGCAATGACAAAAGAGGCTGGATTGCCGCGCTCCCGCTCGTAATGACACCCCCCCCTCCGTCATTGCGAGCGAAGCGACTGACGAAGCAATCCAGAGGAATATAAAAGTAATTTGTTTTTAAAATTACTTTGTTTTGGTTTTACATTTTGAATGACAAGAACGCTTACGCGTATGGATTGCCGCGCTCCCGCTGGTCGCTTGGCATTACGGGGGAGTGGCGGTTTGTTTCTAAGAATGTCGTGCGCGGTTTGGAAAGCGGCAGGTTGTTTTTCTCAATAACAAAAAAGGCGTATGGCGAATTTACGGGTTTGAAAAGTTTTCACACTTACATGTAAATATTTTGTCGGTTTTTATTTTCGGGCTTTGCATATGACGCCTTTTTTGTCATTGCCTCACACTCTGTCATTGCTGGGAACACAGCGGCGAAGTAACTTCCTCCTCCGTCATTGCGAGGAGCGTTAGCGACGTGGCAATCCACTTGAATTGATAATATAGACAAAATAAAAACGGTTAGTATTTTTGTTTTTACATGAGTTTAGTGTTGCTGGATTGCTTCGCTCCGCTCGCAATGACGGATGGGGACAGATTGCCGCGCTTCGCTTGCAATGACGGAGGGGGGGGGGCGGTTTTTAACTCTTAAAAAACTTAAAACATTTTGCCCAAAATATCTTTTATGCTCTCTTTTGTCAGCGTTTCTTCTTCAATGAGAGTTGAAATAAGCAAATCAAGAGGT
>JAIRNE010000018.1 GCA_031258205.1 Campylobacteraceae bacterium | reverse complement strand
AATATAATCTCAATGCTTCAAAACTTCAATCAAGGCGTACGTTCGTTTAATGATGAACTTAAAATTCCGCATGAGAGCATCAATCTTTCAACCATTAAAACAGATGATGAGAAAATCACAGTAGAATTTTTTGCAAGAGCGATGGAGAAAAAATCTTTAGAGGATTTGAGCAAAAACACGCAAGATTTTTTGAAACGTTTCGGGTTTGACGTAAAAACGGAAGGATTTTCAGCCCCATGGAGACCCAACATCACGCCATTTGCAAGAAAACTTCAAAAAGTAATGCAAAAATCTTTTAAAAATGTAGAATTTAAAGCGATGCACGCAGGACTTGAATGCGGTATATTTGAAAATATAAATCCACTGCTTGAAACAGCTTCGATAGGTCCTAATATACACTTTCCCCACTCTTTTAATGAGTGCTGCGAAATAGCTTCGGTTGAGAGAATGGAACGGATAATTAATGAAATTATTTTAGATTTAAACTCAAACAGCGGCTTTTGTTTTTGATTTGCCAATGAAGCCTTTGATATATTCTCTCTTGGCTTAGACTCAAACGGCGGCTTTTGTTTTTGATTTGCTTCTGCCTATAATCTTTTTCTTTTTGGACTTTACATGCGGATTGCTTCGCTTACGCTCGCGATGACGCGCTATCCGTAATGCCAAGGAGCTTTAGCGACGTGGCAATCCATTATATGTAAGATTTAATACTTTTAAGTTTTTATCGTTTTGGATAGTTATCGAATATACTTATGTTTTAATATTCTCGTTCGTTAAGAATTTTATAGATGTCGCAGCCTTTCTGAAAATGCAAATCGCAGGCTTTGCCATAATACTCTTTTGCTTTTTTAAAGTCCTGCTTTACGCCTTCGCCTAAATAATATAAACTGCCGAGACGGAAACAACTGTAAGCATTTCCCCCGTCGCAGGCTTTTTTGTAGTATTCATAGGCTTTGAAATAATCCTGTTTTACGCCTTTGCCGTAGTAATATAAATCGCCAAGATTGTTACAGCCAAAAGCAATTCCGCCATCGCAGGCTTTTTTATAATATTCATGGACTTTGGAATAATCCTGCTTTACGCTTTCGCCTTTGAGATATAAAACGCCAAGATTGTAGCAACCCTCAGCAACTCCCCTGTCACAAGCTTTTTTGTAAAGCTCATGCGCTTTGACATGGTCTTGCTTTACGCCTTCTCCGTTGGCATATAAAACGCCGAGATTAAAACAACCTTTAGCATATCCCCCATCGCAGGCTTTTTTATAGTATTCATGAGCTTTGGAATAATCCTGCTTTACGCCTTCGCCTAAATAATATAAAAGCCCAAGATTAAAACAACCAAAAGCAGCTCCCCCACCACAAGCTTTCTTATAGTATTCAAAAGCCTTGGAATAATCCTGCTTTACGCCTTCGCCGTCGTAATATAAATTGCCAAGAGTACCGCAACTTACAGCAATTTCTCTATCGCAGGCTTTTTTATAATCTTCAAAATCATCGGCAAACATAATAGACAATAAAAAGCTTAATAAAAACAGTACTTTTTTCATAAAAAAACCTTTTTAAATTTGTAAAAATTATAATATAAAATCCATAAATTGTGCTATTTTTTGTATATTGCGGCAAGCGGCTGTTTTCATTCCATGTTTTTGGATTGTTTTGTAATTTCTTGCAAACAATAAGCGCAAATGACGGCAGAAATTATTTTTTTCTTGCCGCTAAAGTGAAATATATCCAGACAATACCTATCAGCATGAGTAAAATAGCAGGCGCTATGTATGGCTCATCTTCCAATATGTGAAATATCTTCGTAAAATACTCTCCGGCATAATAACTGCCGTATCCTAAAGATAACGCCCAAATGAGCGCGGCAATAAGATTTAAAATATTAAATTTAATCAGCGGATATTTGGTAAGCCCTACCGCTATCGGGATAAGAGTTTTAAGTCCGTAGATAAATTTTTTGATGATGATGATTTTATCTCCATATTTTTTCATCAAAATATGGCTTAAGGCAAGTTTTCTGCGATGTTTTTTTATATACGGCATCATAGTTTCGCGGTTGTATCTGCCAATGCTTGACAATACGGCATCGCCTATGAAATTAGCCGTTGCCGCTATGGCGATAGAAACCTCAAGATTCATAACTCCCTTATACGAAAGTACGCCTGCCGCTATAATAGCGATCATTCCTCCGCCAAAAGAGTACAAAAAAAGCGCTATATAACCGTATGTCGCAAGAGACGTTAAAACTTCTTCCACTATTTTCCTTCTATAAATATAAACGATTATCGCAAGACAAAATCATAAAATCATATATTAAACAAATTGATAAATTAATGAGTATTATTTAGCGTAATCTATCGCTCTTGTTTCCCTTATCACATTGACTTTTATTTCGCCCGGATATTGGACTTTAGCCTCTATCTCTTTGCTTATCTCTTTTGCCAAAAGCACGGCTTCATCGTCATTGATAAGTTTGGCGTTTGCGATAACTCTTATCTCGCGTCCCGCATTTATCGCGTACGCTTGTTTGATACCCTCTTTGGATTTTGCTATATCTTCTATATCTTGAACGCGTTTTAAGAAACTCTCAAGCACTTCGCGTCTAGCCCCGGGACGTGCGGCTGACAAAGTATCGGCGGCGCATACGGCGGCGGCTTCTATGGATGCGGCTTCTTCGTGTCCGTGATGCGCGTATATGGCGTTTATAACAACGGCATGTTCTCTATAGCGTTTACACACGTCTGCGCCCAAATCCACATGGCTTCCCGCGAACTCCTGCGTTAAAGCTTTGCCGATATCATGTAAAAGCCCCGCTCTTTTTGCAAGCTGTTCATTGCCTCCAAGCTCTGCGGCTATAATGCCCGCAAGATTTGCAACTTCAAGCGAGTGTCCGAGCGCGTTTTGTCCGTAACTTGCGCGAAATTTTAGTTTGCCTATCAATTTGACAATTTCCGGATGAATTTTCGTAAGTCCTAGATCCATGACAATATTTTCACCCTCTTCTATCAAGTTTTGTTCAAACTCGTCTTCTACTTTCTTGTGTATATCTTCAATGCGCGCGGGCTGAATTCTGCCGTCTTCTATTAAAAGCTGTATAACTTTTGTAGCAACTGCGCGTCTGTAGAGGTTAAAACTACTCAAAATTATCGCGTTTGGCGTATCGTCTATAATGATATCAACACCCAAAAGCATTTCAAGAGTTTTGATATTTCTGCCCTCTTTGCCAATAATGCGTCCTTTCAAATCGTCGTCTTTTATGTTTACGACATTTATAAGTCTCTCAGCGGCGAAATCTCCGGCAAATCTTGTGGTAGCCTGCGCTAATATATAATTTGCTCTGCGTTTTGCCTCCTGTTTTGCCTCTTCTTCATATTTTCTGACTACATGAGCTATCTCGGCGCGCGACTGCTCTTCTACTTTTTTGAGAATTATCTCTCTTGCTTCGCTTTCGGTAAGTCCTGCGGAGTGTTCTAAAACGCGGATTGCTTCTTGGAGCTTAATTTGATAATCTTGTTTTAATTTCGCCGCTTCGGCGTTCATCTCATCTACGGCGCGTTTGAAATTTTGCATCTCTTCGCGCTCTTTTGCAAGTTTTTTGCTGTCATCGCGAAGATTTATCTCTCTTTTTTCTATGTCAGTTGATTTTAATGTGTACTCTTTTTTGAGTTTTAAAGCGTCTTCTTCAAAACGTCTTTTGGCGTTAAGCTCCGCTTCGGCTACTTTGATATTGACGTTTTTGAGCGTTAATTCCGCTTCGTGTTCTATCGCTTTGGCTCTCGCTTTAGCCTGCGCGATATATATCTCATGGTTTGCGGCGTTAAGTTTTTTTGCTATTATAAATCCTGCCGTTCCCGTTGCGGCTGCGGCAAATACTCCTATTCCTATCTCTAAAACCATTTTTCCCTCTTTTTATCATAATGTTTGACGGGGTTATATAAATATCTGCCTGTATATCGTAAGCTTCGCAAAGCTTAACTTTAGTGTAACATTTTATAAGTTGAACAAAAATGGTAAAAGGACGCGGTTTTAAATCGGCAAAAAACCTATCGTACATCCCTTTTCCGAAACCTACTCTTCTCAAATCCCCGTCAACCCCGATGACAGGAATCACTATAATATCAACTTTTTGCCTAAACCCGCAAGAATTAGCGGGCTCTAAAATATTAAACTTCTTTTTCCAGACAGGCAGTCTGTATTTTACCAATTTAAAACTGACACATTCCATAAATGGAACGTAGATTATTTTGTTTCGTCTAAGTTTTGGAAAAATTTTTCGTATATCAACTTCAATTTTGAGCGGTATATAGAGCGCTATTGTTTTAAATTTTAATGATTTTAATATCTTTTCGAGAGATTTTGTAACTGCGTGTGAATTTTTCAAACGCTTTTCATCGGCGGCGCGCTTTAATTTTTCAAGAGAAATTTCGCGAAATATCTTTTTGGTCGGGTTATTATTTGCGCTTTTAAGCGACATTTGTTTATAATCTCCTTTTTAAAAAGTATTTTACAATAATAAGGGCGGCTTCGTGGTAAAATCTCTATCTTTTTTAATGTTACTTTTTAGTTTAACTCTTTTTTTCGGATGCAGCGATAATATCAATAAACCGCTTGCCAATAATCAAAACATAGCTTTAAAAACGACCGATAATAAAATCGTTACTTTAAAAAAGACGGAAAATGGGTTTTTATATGATAATAAATCTCTGCTTTTAGCTTTTTTTACGACTTCATGTACGCCTTGCGATGTGCAGATTCCAAATTTAAATAATCTCCAAAACAGATATCAAAACGACCTTAATGTTATATCTCTTATTATTGGCGACAGCTCTTTGGAAGAGGCGCAAAATTTTGTGTCTCAAAACGGCGTGGATTTTACCGTAACTTTTGATAAAAACAATTTCAGGCTCTCAACCGCTTTAGGCAATATAACAAGCGTACCGTACATAGCGATATATGATAAAAACGGAGCATATGTTACCGACTACGCGGGAGCGGTACCAGAAGAGATGATAGAAGCGGATTTGAAAAGGATTTTTTGATGTTTTCTTCCATAAAAAAAGGTCTTAACAAAACTCTTGAAGCGATAAGGGATATCGTTCCCGTAAAACAAGAGAAGGTAAGCAAAGAACTTTTGGAAGAGACGCTTTTGGAAGCTGACGTACCATATGAGTTGATAGAAGAGATAATATACTATCTGCCGCCTCAAAACAGCGTTGGCAAAGAAGATGTCAAAAGAGTTTTAAAGTCATATTTCATATATGATGAAAAAATAGCCGTTCAAGCGGCTCCTTTT
>JAIRNE010000053.1 GCA_031258205.1 Campylobacteraceae bacterium | reverse complement strand
AAGAAAAAAGCGGGCGCGGAAGAGTTGATGGACTATCTAAAATCAAAAAACATAGAGCCTATAATACTAACAGGCGATAAAAAAGCGCCGTCTTTGCACTTGGCTAAACAAATAGGCGTTGAAAATATCATAAGCGAAGTCTTGCCGCAGCAGAAGTTTGAAAAGATAAAACTGCTTCAAAAAGAGGGATTTGTGCTGTTCACGGGAGACGGTATAAACGACTCTTTATCTATAAAACAAGCGGATATAGGCATAGCCATGAACAGCGGCTCTGATATAGCGAAAAATTCTGGTGACATCATCATCATGAATAACGAACTTGGCAGTGTCAAAAAAAGTATCGAACTCTCACGCGCTACGCTTAGAGTCATAAAACAAAATCTCTTTTGGGCGTTTATCTACAACATCATAGGCATTCCTTTAGCGGCTGGGGTATTTTATTTTGCAGGCATTACGCTCACTCCCGCAATCGCAGGTGCGGCTATGAGCATCAGCTCTGTAACCGTTGTACTGAATTCGTTGAGGCTTAGAAGCGTTTTACAAGCAATTTAAATTGCTCAAAAGCCGTGATAAATATCTCGCATTATCGGCGAAATTGCATACGGCATGATACCGCTTAACTGCTCCGTTCGCCTGCGATTGGCGCGGCTAAAGGAATTTAAAGGCTTTAAAACGCCTCGGATAGATATGATTAATCAAAGTATGTTTTAATTTAAAAGCTATATGATACTTACATGTTATATGGATTGCCACGTTGCTAACGCTCCTCGCAATGACGGAAGTGGTGCCGCAATGATAGAAAAGGATTGCCGCGATGCTTTGCGCTGCTCGGTTGCTTTCCATCACTGCAGGCAAAGCAATCCATAGATTGGTTATTCTATTTTCTTTAAAACAAGAATTTATAGTTTTAATCAAAAATTAATTTTGAGCAAAGGAGAAGTCGGTGACAAAAATTATGAAAGAGTTATTTTGGCTTTTGGCGATTGATGCGGTTATCATCGCGGTTACTGTTGCCGCCGCTTGTGTCGGTTACGTTATATGGCGGTTATTTATCCCAAACCACATCGCAATATACGCCAATTTGCTCTGCTCTCTTATCGCGCCCGTCATTTATGCGGCAGGCAAATACTATTTTAAATCAAAAGTTCGCGCGCAAAAACGCAATGCCGTCTATTTTTTGCTTCATGGAGTTAATTTTATCGCCATCTGCGCGTTTAGCGTTTATTTTTACTTCTGGTTTATGGTTAATGTTTTTAATTTAACATATTAGTTCTTTAAAACGCCGCGCTGATGTTTGAGATGCGACAATTAATATAAAATTTTTACTTTCTCTTTGGATTGCCGTATATTATATTTTTAGTAAAAAACACTATAATTGTCCTATTTATTTTAAGGTTTGGATTGATGCTTAAAACTGTTTTTCCTGTCAGTATAATTATCGCCTTGCGATTTTTGGGACTTTTCATCGTACTTCCCATGCTTAGCGTTTACGCATTAGAACTTGAGGGCGCAAACGAAATAACTGTCGGCGCGGCTGTCGGAATTTACGCAATCTCGCAAATGATTATGCAGACGCCTTTAGGCGCGCTTTCGGATAAGATAGGACGCAAAGAGATACTGTTTTTTGGAACTGTCATATTTATCACAGGCTCGCTTTTGTGTTGTTACGCTTCAAACATATATATACTGCTTTTAGGACGCTTTATACAAGGAATGGGCGCGGTGGGCGCGGTGGGAACGGCTCTTATAAGCGACTTGACAAAAGAGGAAGAAAGAGCGAAAGCTATGGCTTTCATGGGAATAATCATAGCTTTTAGTTTCGCGTTTTCTATGACTTTGGGACCTGTTATCGGCGGAGCTTTCGGCGTAGATAAACTCTTTTTGCTGACGGCAGTTTTGGCATTTTTGTCGCTTTTTTTGCTTATTAAAATACCAAATGCCAAAATCAACTTTGCAAAACATGAAAAAAGCGGTTATATGAAACTTTTAAAAGACAAAAATTTATATCGCATGAATATAACTAACTTTTTGCAAAAAGCGTTCATGAGCGCGGCTTTTATAACTATTCCTGTCGTGATGACTCAAGAATTTTTATGGCAAAAAGAGGAACTTTGGCGCGTATATGTTCCCGCTGTGATTTTGGGGCTTTTGGCGATGATACCCTCCGTCATTATCGGCGAAAAGATGAAAAAAAGCAGAGAGATGCTCTGTGTTGGGATTGGATTTTTCGCGCTCTCATACTGTTTGATGTTTTACGCAAAAAACGAGTTGATTTTTATTGTCGGCGCGGCGGCGTTTTTTGTAGGATTTAATATACATGAGCCTTTGATGCAGTCATTAGCAAGCAAATACGCAAAAGTAAAAGAACGCGGCGCAACGCTTGGAGTTTTTAACGTTTTTGGGTATTTGGGGACATTTTTGGGCGGCGTTATCGGGGGAATTTTTTTAAAGCATGATGCAAATCTTTTTTGGATACTCTTTTTTGTCTGCGCGCTCTGGCTTATTTTGATATTGACATTAAAAAATCCCGCACTTTTCAAAATTATATATATCCCGCTATCACGGGCAAAACCGGAGCGTTTGAATGGATTAAAAGGCGTTGTGGAGCAGTATGCGGCGCACGATACTCTTGTAGTGAAGATAGATACGTCCATCTTGGATAAAAGCGCGGTAGAGAAAATAATGCAAGATTAGATATAATACGCAAATCTTTTAAAAGGCAAGTCATGGAAAACAAAACGCCGCGTCAGAGATTGGCGGCTTTTATGCCGATTTGTATGACGGCGGTTTTGGCAAACGCAGCATATATCGGTATTATTTATTATTTGGAACAAAACGGCGGTATCGGCGCGCAAAGCGCAAATCCCGACATGCAGACATATATTTTCAAAGCGGCTGTTATCTTATCGGTCGCTATGATTGCAATAGTTCCTTTCATATTTAAAAGATTTGTCAATAGCTACAAGCCAAAGCCAAATGACACGGGGGATTATTTCACGAAATATATAAGCTGTTGGATTGTATTTATGGTGACGGCAGACGCTGTTGCGATATTTGGAATTATAATATATTTCTCAGGCGGCGACGCGCAGAGAGCTTATACATGTATAGCTTTAAGTACGCTTGTTTTGATTTTGAATCTTCCGAAAAGAGCGCACCTTGAAAAATTACAGCAAATAGAGAAAGACGTAAAATTTCAACAGGAATTATTTAAAGATGTATAAAAAGATAAAAGCTAAAATCAACGCTACTTACATGGTGCAAAACTACAAAAAAATCCTGCCGTTTATAAGACCTTATTGGGTGCGCGCTGTGCTGGCTGTTATCATCACTATCCCCGTGGGCTCAATGGACGCTTTGATAGCTTTG
>JAIRNE010000036.1 GCA_031258205.1 Campylobacteraceae bacterium | reverse complement strand
GCCAGATATACGCTGTGCTGAAAGATGTTGACATCTATTGCCTTATTGTTCAAAGCCAAATTCGGCTGAACATAATCGCTGAACTCTTTATACTCAAAAGAGTAACCTTTTGCCTCAAGCGCAGGCGCGATAGCCTCTTTAAAGAGGTCTATGTATGGTCCGGGCGAACCTCCTACGATTATTTTTTGAGCGGATGCCGGCACAACTAATAAAAGTATTGCACCGACAATAGCGTACACTTTAGACTTAATCATAAGTAAATCTCCTTCATAATTAAAATAAGACGAAAGTTTATCAAGTTTTACAGATAAAGTCAAGTATGTTGATAAAGTTACTAAGTATTATAAAAAGTATGAGGCGCAGACTATTTTTTATCGGCGATTTTGGATATAATTTTTTCTATAATCTACAAGGTTACAATATGCAAAAACGGATTTTAATCACAAACGATGACGGATATGAAAGCAAAGGTCTGCTGGCATTAAGAGATGCTCTAAAACCGTTAGGACATGTTATTATAGTAGCTCCCACTACCGAAAAATCGGCATGCGGACACTCATTGACGGTTACCAAGCCGCTTAAATTTATAAGGGTAGATGATGATTTTTTCAAACTTGACGACGGAACGCCAAGCGATTGTATATATCTCGCGCTAAACGCTTTATTTGAAAAGGATAGACAGCCCGACCTCATCGTAAGCGGAATAAATATAGGAGCAAATCTCGGCGAAGATATAACCTACAGCGGCACGGCGGGCGGAGCTATGGAAGGGACGCTGCATGGCATTGCGTCATTTGCGATATCGCAGTATTACACAAACGGACGCGATACGCTTGATATTTTAGGCTATGAGCTGGCGGCAAAAACGGCATATGAATTGGCAAAAAAGATTTTACAAGGTAGCCTGCCGCTTGGAAAAAGAGAGTTTTTAAATGTCAATATCCCGCCTATAACTCCCAAAGAGTGCAAAGGCTATAAAGTAACAAGAGGCGGCGAGAGAGCGTATGATACGGGCGTATTAGTCAATAAAAATCCGCGAGGCGAAGAGTATTACTGGATAGGCGTAGAGTCTTTAACATGGCAGAGGGAATTTGACGAGCAAAGCGATATTTTTGCGCTGAATGAAGGTTTTGTCTCTTTAACGCCGATAAGGATAGATATGACGGCGCATGATAAAATACAAAATGTGGAAGAGTGGATAAACAGATAAATATCAGCGTATTTTTTTAATCTTTTTTTTGCCGAGTTTTAGTATTGCCGATGGCGCGCCTTCAAAAAAACCGCGCTCGTCTTCTATGATAACATCGGCTTTTGATTTGGCAAAATTTATATCAAAACTCTTGCCTGTCTCATTTGCCGAAGTAGAGTACATGGCGCCTGTTTTTCTTAAAAACTTTGCATGCGCGCCCTCTTTTACAAGCCTGAATGAAAAGCCGTTTTGGAGGATAAATGTCGTCTTTTTAGCGCGTCTTACAAGATTTTTATAGCGGCTTGGAATACGCGGGACTATCTCGCTAAATGAAGCGAGACACAAAATGCAAGGTTTATCTAAGGGGCGTTTTTTGAGCCGATTTAAAGCTTCTTTGTCTTTTGATAAAAACCCAGCCGTCGTGTCCGTCTGCGCGAGATAAATCATACAAAAACTTTCCAAAATAGAACAAACCCAAATATTATGCAACTTGCCGCTATCAGCGCTATAGTTGATTTTGTAAAACTGTGCCGTTGGAGTTTCAAAACCGCGCACAATACTAAAGATATGGGTATTACAGAATAATAACTCACATATAGCCCTAACAGCATTATTATTAAGATTGTCAAAAAGAAAGAAAGTCCAAACCATACCAAAACTATACCTAATATTGCACTTAGTGCAATCAGTAATATTTTTAATTTGAAATGAAACATAACTGTAAAAAGCAACAGTAACGGCACAAATAACAACAGAATATATAACCAGTATAGTGTTAAAAGTATAGAGTCATCAAATGTCTGCGATACTATCGCAGTGATAACAAGCGTGGCGATAAAAAGCGCGGCAATCAAAATCAATAATATTCTTTTTTTATTTAATATAAAATCGTAAATAGAAAAATCTTTCGCTCCGTCTGCGGGAACGCGCATAAAAAAATATGTTATTAGACACATGATGAGATAAGGAATAAAGACTTTAATGCTCATCAAGCTTTCTAAAAACATGCGAAATTCGTAAGAGTTATAAGGAAATATATATTGTGAAAAAAACAATAAAATGGAGACTATACATACCGCAAACGTAATTATCGGCAATTTGCTTTTGAACATTCTTGATAAATATATATAATCTTTCAGTAAAAAATAGATAAACAAGATGAGCAAAAATGGGATTGCGGCTCCCACGAATATCTCTCTGCTGTCTAAAAGGAGGTTGTACATTATTTCGCTCACGCAAATTCTTACAAGAAAGAGATGTTCGCTGTCAGCCATCCAATTTTTTATGGATATCAATATAAAAAGCGTTGTTATAAAGTATAAATTCAACCTGTTATAAAAAACTTTTATATCGTTTATGATTTGAGCGAGTTTATATCTGCCGAAAAGTTCCGTTAAAACGCCAATGAAAATAACGCTAAAAGCCGCAAGAATAAGTATATTGCGGCTGTCTATAGGATAAAAATCGCCTCTTCTTAAGCAGCCATAAACAGACAAATCATAACGCGCTTTTAAGTAGAGTAAAAATATGCCTGCAAGTATCAATAAAATACCGCCCATTTGGATAAAATTTGCGCTTTTTATCTCTTTTGTCATATGCAGCCTTTTAATAAATTTTAACCCTAAAACCGCCGCATTTTATTTAAAAAATACGGCATAAGTTTTATTAAATCAACCGCCCAAAACTGCCCTGTAAAACCGCAGTTGTTTTTATTTTGACAAATACTCTTGCAAAGATTTTGGCTCCAACGCGCCGCCAATTTGTAGATTGGCTATCGCTTCTGCCGCCACAAACGCTTCGGAAATAGTCGTAAAATAGGGAATATTCAGCCTCAAAACACTCTGCCTTATCTTTTTGGCGTCATCTTTGCTTGATTTGTTGTCGCTTGTGTTTATCACTAACGCGATATCTTTGTTTTTAAGTTTATCTTCTATATTAGGACGCCCTTCGCTGACTTTATAGACAAACTCTGCCTCAAGCCCAGCATCAATCAAAGCTTTGTGCGTGCCGCCTGTAGCGATGATAGAAAATCCTATCTTTTTAAAACTTTCCCCAAGCTTTTTGGCAAAAATCTTATCCGCATCCGTCAAAGATAAAAATACCATACCGCTTTTTGGCAATACGTTACCTGAGGCGATTTGACTTTTGGCAAAAGAGTCGGCAAAACTGCCGCTTATGCCCATAACTTCGCCTGTTGATTTCATCTCCGGTCCTAATATCGTATCCGCGCCTTGAAGTCTGTTGAATGGAAAAACCGCCTCTTTTACGGCTACATGGTTTTTGATTTTGGCTTTTAGTATGCCCTCTTCTTCGTAAATCACATGAAATTTATCATAAAATCTCAACGCCTCTTTCAAATCCCCTTGATACATAACGCGCGTAGCGACTTTTGCCATCGGAATGCCTGTGGCTTTGCTGACAAACGGCACCGTTCTGCTGGCGCGCGGATTTACTTCTATCATATAAATATCGTCTTGATATACGGCGTATTGTATATTCATGAGCCCCACAACGCCAAGATTTATAGCGATTTGTTTTGTCTGGCGTTCCACTTTTTTAACTATTTTGGCGTCCAAACTAACAGCAGGCAATGAGCATGCGCTGTCGCCGCTGTGAATCCCCGCTTCTTCTATGTGCTGCATAATACCGCCGATATAAACGTCTTTGCCGTCGCTTATCGCATCTACGTCAAGTTCTATCGCGCGGTCTAAAAATTGGTCTATAAGCACAGGGGACTGGTGGCTTACATTGACCGCTTCTTTCATGTAAAGTTTTAATTCGCTCTCATTATAAACTATCCTCATGGCGCGCCCGCCAAGAACATAACTTGGTCTTACAAGCACAGGGTAGCCTATAATCTTTGCTTTTTCTATCGCCTCTTCTTCGCTTAGGGCGGTAGCGTTTTGAGGCTGATTGATACTGTTTTCTTTGATGAATTTTGAGAATTTTTCCCTGTCTTCGGCTGTATCTATCACTTGAGCGCTTGTGCCGATAATTTTCGCGCCGCAAGCCGTCAGCTGTTTAGCGAGTTTGAGCGGAGTTTGTCCGCCAAAATGCACGATAACGCCGTCCGGATTTTCAAGCTCTACAACGCTTCTTACATGTTCAAAATCTATAGGCTCAAAATACAAAATATCGCTTGTATCATAATCTGTCGAAACGGTTTCCGGATTGCAGTTATACATGATAGTCTCAACATCCATGTCCTTAAGCGCGTACGCCGCATGAACGCAGCAGTAGTCAAACTCTATACCCTGCCCTATTCTATTCGGACCGCCGCCTATTATCAATACCTTTTTTTTATCGCTGTTTTTGCTGACAATACTGTTATCGGCAGTTATGTTGGTAGTTGAGTAAAGATACGGCGTAAGAGCTTCAAACTCCGCGGCGCATGTATCTACGTTATTGTATTCAAAGAATATACCCTCTTTGCTCCTCGCGTAATATATATCGTTTTGCGTCAGCGAAAGGTTATCTTTATCGTTGATAATAGAGGCTATCATTTCGTCGGAAAATCCGTAAGTTTTCGCAAATCTTAAAAGTTTCGCGTTATTTAAAACGCTCATGTCTATCTCTTTTTCAAAAGCGGTTATCTCCTCAATCTGCCTCAAAAACCAAGGATCTATCCGGCAGAGTTTATGTACCTCTTCTACCGAAAATCCGCGCCTGAACGCTTCGGCTATATACAGCAATCTGTTAGCGTTAGCCCTTCTAATCTCATTGATTAAAACGTCGTCTTTACATGTAAGTCTGTTAAACCCGTAAAGTCCCGTTTCGAGCGAGCAGAGAGCTTTTTGCAAAGACTCTTTAAAAGTTCTGCCTATCGCCATTACCTCCCCGACGCTTTTCATGGAAGTGGTAAGCGTAGATTCGGCTAAAGGAAATTTTTCAAATGTGAAACGGGGAATTTTTGTAACGATATAATCAATTACAGGTTCAAAGCTTGCCGCCGTACCCGTGATGTCGTTTTTTATCTCGTCAAGCGTAAAACCAACAGCCAACAGTGTCGCCACTTTTGCAATAGGATAACCAGTCGCTTTTGAGGCTAACGCAGATGAGCGGCTCACACGCGGGTTCATCTCAATAACGGTCATTCGTCCCGTTTTTGGATTTACGGCAAACTGCACATTGCTTCCGCCCGTGTCCACGCCGATTTCGCGCAAAATCGCAAACGAGGCATTTCGCATTTTTTGATACTCTTTATCCGTAAGCGTCAATGCGGGCGCGATTGTTATGCTATCTCCGGTGTGAACGCCCATCGGGTCAAGATTTTCTATAGAGCAGACGATGATGCAGTTGTCGCATTTGTCTCTTATGACCTCCATCTCATACTCTTTCCAACCCAAAAGCGACTCTTCTATGAGTATCTCGTTTATCGGGCTTATGTCAATGCCGCGCACAGCCAGCTCTTTAAATTCGTCTATATTGTACGCTACGCCGCTTCCGCCTCCGGCTAACGTATAAGAGGCTCTGATGATAAGCGGAAATCCTATCTCATCCGCCGCTTTTAAAGCTTCGTCTATATTGTAAGCGTATCTGCTTTTTGGCAAATCCATGCCTATCTTTATCATAGCCTCTTTAAAAGCTTGCCTGTCTTCGCCTTTTTTTATCGCTTCGGGATTTGCGCCTAAGAATTTCACATTTGCGATTTTACCGCTCTCGTAAAGTTTCATCGCGGTATTAAGCGCAGTTTGACCGCCCATAGTAGGCAAAATAGCGTCAACTTTCTCTTTTTCAATAATGCGCTCAACCACCTCAACGGTAATCGGCTCTATATACGTTCTATCGGCAAATTCGGGGTCTGTCATAATGGTGGCGGGATTTGAGTTGATAAGAACCACTCTGTATCCAAGCTCTTTTAGCGTTTTAGCCGCCTGCGTGCCCGAATAGTCAAATTCGCAAGCCTGCCCTATGACAATAGGACCTGAGCCTATAAGTAAAATAGTGTTTATATCAGTGCGCTTAGGCATAAAATTATCCTTTTTTAAATTCTATTTTTTTAAATAAATCTCACTCATAATATAACATGGAAAAAGCCGGGTACTTCAACTTTGGCATACGGCTCTACAACGGCTGTAAAATATGATTCGTTTTTATAAACAATTACTATTTTTCCGACTTTGACGCCTTCAAAAAATATATTGTCAAGTCCGCTTGTTATAACTTCGTCGTCCGCCTTAGGCTCGCTCCATAAAGGGATATACCGCACCTCTATCTTATCGCCCGAGCCAAACGCTATGCCTTTTATCTTCTCCGCGCCCATGTATACCGAGAAAGAGGATTTGGGATCTTGCTGCAAAAGCGCCAAAGCTCTTCCGTCTTGTATCGTTACTATGCCCGCGCTGTAACCTTGATACATGAGTCCGTATATTTTATTTTCGTCAAAACCGTCAAAATCAAGCCAAAGCTTATTATAATCCCCAAGCGCGGCATATGAAAGCGCTCTTACCGCTTTGGTTTTGACGCTGTATGAGCTGAGATTTACCTCTTTTAGCATAGCGTTAAGCTTTGCCGCATAAGCAGATGAAACTCGCGCCAATTCTAAAAGTTCCGCATTTTTTTCTTTCAGTTCCCGTATCTCGTCGCGCTGATAGAAGTGTTCGTCTATCGTATTGGCAAACCCCTCTTTGGCGTTTACGTAAATATTTATGACAAATGACGAAATATCGCCTGCCAAACCTCTCAATCCATTCGCATAATTAATAGAAATAGCAGCCAATAATACGACAATTAAAAAAAATTTGACTCTATTATTCATTAGCTAATTGCTGTAACAATCCTATCTCTTCAAGCACTTTGCCCGTACCCTTCGCTACTGCCAAAAGCGGTTCTTCGCCGATAAAAACGGGTAGTTTAACTTCGTCGCTCAAATACTTGTCAAGCCCTCTTATCAAAGCTCCGCCGCCTGTTAAAACGATGCCGTTTTCAACAATGTCGCCCGCTAAATCGGGAGGCGTAACTTCAAGTACGTCTTTTAACGCTTCCACTATCTCTCTTAGCGGCTCTTTCATGGCTTCCCTCACATCTTCGCTCGTCATCTCTATGCGGCTAAGAAGTCCGCTCACCTGGTCGCGTCCTTTTACCATCATGGACAATTCTGGATTTAAAGAGATTGCGCTTCCTATCTCTATTTTTATCTCTTCGCCGCCTCTTTCGCCTATGAGGAGGTTATATTTTTTCTTTACATAATCCACTATCGCCATATCTATCTTATCGCCGGCAACGCGGATTGATTTGCTGATAACAAGACCGCCTAAAGAGATAACGCCGATTTCAGTTGTACCGCCGCCGATATCTACTATCAGGCTTCCTTTTGGTTCCCTGATAGGCAAATCCGCGCCGATAGCCGCCGCCATAGGCTCTTCAATCAAAAATACTTCTCTTGCTCCGGCGCTCATGGCAGATTCTCTTACCGCTTTCCTCTCAACCTGCGTCAATCCGTACGGTATAGAGATGATAATACGCGGGCGCAGGAAATTTTTCCTTTTATGAGCTTTTTCTATAAAGTAGCGAATCATCTTTTCAGTCATGTCAAAATCGGCAATAACACCGTCTCTCATGGGTCTTATAGCTTCAATATCTCCGGGCGTTTTACCGACCATATTTTTGGCTTCATGTCCGACCGCCAAAATATCCTGTTTGCCGTATTTATCGCGCTGAACGGCAACAACGGACGGCTCGTCTATGATAATGCCTTTGCCGCGAACCAGTACAAGCGTATTTGCCGTACCCAAGTCTATACCCATATCGTTTGAGAAAAAACCTATTAATTGATCTAATATCATCGTTTTTACGCTCCTTACGCGCTTTTTTTATTTTTTTTAATAAAAAGCGGTTTTTCGCCGCCCTTTATAACGTCAAGTGTAATAACTATCTCATACCCTTTAAAATCGGGAAGTTCAAACATAATATCCGTCATCAGCTCTTCCATGATAGTTCTAAGCCCTCTGGCTCCCGTTTTGCGTTTAATGGCAAGTTCGGCTATCGCTTCAAGCGCGTCTGTTTCAAAACTAAGTTTAACTTCGTCTATAGCAAAAAGTTTTTCATACTGTTTTGCAATAGAGTTTTTGGGTTCAATTAAAATCCTCATCATACTCGTCTTATCCAAATGCTCTAATGCGGCGGTTACATGCAGCCGCCCGATGAGTTCGGGAATAAGCCCGTAATGTATCAAATCGTCAGGTTCCAATAAGTTTAATAGTTCGCCCTCTTCGCTTTTAGCGCGTTTGTCTTGATTGAAGCCTAAAATATTTTTACCGACTCTTCGTTTTATTATCTCTTCAAGTCCGTCAAACGCGCCGCCGCAGACAAAAAGAATATTTGTAGTATCTATCTGTATAAACTCTTGATTTGGATGTTTGCGTCCGCCTTTTGGCGGGATATTTACAACGCTGCCCTCTATGATTTTTAAAAGCGCCTGCTGTACGCCCTCACCCGAAACATCGCGCGTTATAGAACGGTTTTCGCTCATGCGGGCGATTTTATCAATCTCGTCTATAAAAACAATGCCCTGCTTGCACTTTTCCAAATCCCCGTCTGCGGCTTGCAGCAGTCTTGTCAGGATATTTTCCACATCTTCTCCGACATATCCGGCTTCGGTTAAACTCGTAGCGTCGCAGATAGCTATCGGCACATCTAAAAATTTAGCCAAAGTCTGCGCCATGAGCGTTTTACCGCTGCCGGTAGGTCCTATCAAAAGTATATTTGATTTGGAAATTTCCGTATCGTTACCTTTGACGTCTTGCTTAAAAATGCGCTTATAATGGTTATAAACTCCGACTGAAAAGACTTTTTTTGCGCGTTCTTGTCCTATGACAAAATCGTCCAAAGCTTTTTTTAACTCTTTGGGCGTTAAAAGAGTTCTATCCGCCGCCGCTTCTGTTATGTCTTTATCCAAATCTCCGGAAAAGATTTTCAATGCCGCCGCCGCGCAATTCTCGCATATATAAACGTTTGGACCGATCATCGCGGCTAAGAGTTTTTCGCTCTCGTACACTCCTCCGCAAAAATTACACTCTTTCATATGTTTACTCTTTCGTAATTAATTCCGCGTTTTGTATTTAAGACAAATTCGCACATGAGGCGGACTTTTTCATTTGCGGTTGTATTTAGCAGCTCTTCCGCGCTTTGACGCAGCGGACGGTTGCTTTTAAAAAGCGTTTTGTACGCTGTGCTTAAAGCGTCTATATCTTCTTTACTCTCTCTTCTTCTAAGTCCGATAAGATTTAAGCCCCTAAGATAAGCGCGGTTGCCCTCTGCCAAACAAAACGGCGGCACGTCTTGCGAAAGCGCGCTGGCTCCGCCTATCATGCAGCCTTCTCCTATTTTGACAAATTGATGAACGGGCGTAAGTCCGCCTATAACCGTATCTTTGCCAACTTCTACATGCCCTGCCAATGTAGCGGAATTTGCCAAAATGACATTATCATGCAAAGTGCAGTCATGCGCTATATGACAAAAATTCATAATAAAACAGTTTTTACCGACACGCGTTGTAAAATCGCCTTTTTGAGAGCCGCCGTTTATCGTAACGAACTCCCTTACCGTAGTATTATCGCCTATGATAACGCGCGAAGTTTCGCCTACTTTAAATGAAATGTCCTGAGGGTCTCCGCCGATGATAACATATGGATATATCCTTACGTTTTCGCCCACAATAGAACTTCCAAGCACTTGCGCGCCCTGTCTTATCTCGCTGTTTTTTCCGATAACGCTTTTAGCCGATATAAAAGCGTACGCCCCTACTGTTACGCCTTCGCCTATCTTCGCCCCCGCTTCTACTATTGCGGCAGGATGGATGCGGCTCATCTATTTGTCCACTATCATAGCTTTTAATTCGGCTTCGGCGGCAAGTTTATCGTCCACGTACGCTTTAGCGTCCAAAACCCAAATATTGCCTTTATGCTTTATAACGTTAAGGCGATACTCCAAGCGGTCGCCGGGCGTTACGGGAATTCTGAATTTCGCATTATCTATGCTCATGAAATATACTACTTTATTTTTTACGGCTTCCTGGGTATCTTCGCACATGCTTTTAAACGCCAAAACTCCGCCTGCCTGCGCCATTCCTTCTATAATCATAACGCCCGGATATATAGGATGATCGGGAAAATGTCCTTGAAATATCTGCTCGCCGATAGTTATATTTTTGTACGCCGTAACCGAAATACCCGGATTTAACTCTATAACTCTGTCTATGAGTAAAAACGGGAAACGGTGCGGAAGTATCTTTTGAATCTCTCTAACATCTATCATAGTTAAAAAACCTTGTTTTAAAAATCTGTCAATTTTATCAAAGTATTGCTAAAACTTCTCTAACATCTTTATAATTTATTGAACGCGCCTCTAATTTATAGACCGTTTTTTCCACTTTCTCTACTACCGCGATAAGAGAATAGTCCGAAAATTTTGCGCAAAGATTTTTTTGCTCTTCACTTGCGGGAGGGTTAAAGATAAGCTCTTTTACGCTTTTGTATGCGCGCTTCGCCGTTTTATTAAACCGCCAAAGTTCTATAAACAGCATATCTTTTGCAAAGCCGTATCCGCCGCTGACGTTTTCAACCGCCGTTTCAAAATCCCCGTCTGGCGCGCCCAAAAACCAACTCGGCAAAACTGCGCCGTTTTTATCCAAAACGCGTCCCCATAAAAAGCGGTAATTTTGAAACTCTTCTCTTTTTAGCGCAAAACCAATTCCGCTCTTTTCGCACTCGCAGACTTTTGTATAAATCTCCAGCCGCTCTTTTATGGACGAGGGTAAAATCTCTTTTCCTATAGGATTTGAAAGTTCGCCGCAAAATCTTTTTTGCGCCTCTCTTTGGTCTAAAAGCGCATACATGCAGCCACAATAATTTTGACGATAAAGCCTCTCTTCGCGCGCGAGTTTAAACTGTTCGTTCGTGCCGCCGTTTTTCCTAAAATCAAAGCACAAAACCTCTATTTCCCATCTCTTGCCTGTTTTTTCCGCAGCCGTGGTTAATTGTTCAAAAGATTTTTTAGGACTCATAAAAAGCGTTGTCGTTATACGATTTTCGCCGATTTCTTTAGCTTTTTTCGCCGTAGTTTCAAGACGCGCCTCAAAGCATACCTCGCACCTTTTTCCCCTCTCCTTTTCGCATTCAAACCCTTTTACCGTTTGCAGCCAGTTTTTGGCGTCATAATCCCCTTCAATAAGCCCGATATCATATTTTTTACAGCTTCTTTTGACGTCTAAAAGTCTTAACATGTACTCTTCAAAAGGGTGAATATTCGGGTTATAAAAAAAGCCGATTATATTCTCGTCGGGCATGGCTTCGCGAAGCCTTTTTAAAAAATAGTGGCTGTCTACCGAACAGCAGATGTGTACCAGCATTTAATCTCTTTATTTAAAAAATATGACCGACTATATTTTGCGCGCGGCTTATTCATGCAGAGTTTTCAAAGCCGCTTTTACTTCGCCGCTATGCCCTTTTACGTTCACTTTTCGCCAGATTTTAGCGATTTTGCCATCAGTATCAATCAAAAAAGTAGAACGCTCCACGCCCATATATTCTCTTCCGTACATACTTTTTTTCTTCCAAACATCGTAAGCTTTCGCCGTCTCTTTCTCTTCGTCGGATAAGAGCGTAAAAGAGATATTTTGTTTGGCTATAAAATTTTGGTGCGATTTGACGCTGTCGGGACTAACGCCAAGTATCACGGCATCCAACTCTCTAAAATCAGGCAAAGCCGCGCTAAAATCGCAGGCTTCAGCCGTGCATCCTGAAGTGTTATCTTTTGGGTAAAAGTATAAAACTACCCATTTGCCTTTAAAATCTCTAAGATTTATCTCTACGCCGTCTTGATTTTTAAGTGAAAAATCGGGCGCATTTTGACCTATTTGCATCTATTCTCCTTTAAA
>JAIRNE010000024.1 GCA_031258205.1 Campylobacteraceae bacterium | reverse complement strand
TACTTGGATTTTGGCTCTTTATCGTCCGCGTTTGAATCTCTTGGCATTGAACCAAAAAAAGCGGCGCTTGAATATATACCAAATACTCCCGTAGAATTCAGCGATGAACAGTTATCGGACATTGAAAAGCTTATAGACCGTTTGGAATACGACGACGTTCAAGCGGTTTACACGAATATCGTATAGCTTTAAGTAAATTAAAATCTTTTCAAAATATTTTTAAAGTTTTTATTTAATCTATTTGCTTTTTTCCATTTTTTAGATATAATTCACATCAAAGTTTGATATAAAGGGCTTAAGAATGAAAGTATCTATTTTAGTTAAGTTATTCGTAAGTGCAGTATTGTGCGGCTTTTTGTTCGTTGGATGCGGAAGCGGAGCAGGTGAAAGCAGCGATACCGGAGGAACAGGCAACGGCACCGGAGGAGAGGAACCGCCACCGGACAGCGGAACAAATATAGTTGTAATCGATTACTATTCGATAGAAAACAATATAACAGAAGCTACCAATGGACTGTTTTATCTAAGAAATCATCCACTGACAACAGAAAACATAAGGGATAATGGCACTTATTTAAAAACAATAACTTATTATGGTGTTCCAAGCAATATAGCTACCAAATTATATTCATATCTGACAGAGAGCGTATGGATAGATACTCCATGCGAAAGCGTATGGTATGGCGCTCCGGAAGATCCTATTTATTGCGCTGCATTTGTTGCAACTTCTGGCGTTAATCTGCCGGCAAATGTTTCCAGAGCAGTGGTTGGCTTTAATGGCGATGACGATATAAACTGCGGCAGCGGAACATGCGACATATCATTATCGCTTAATACACATTCTAACGATTATACGATGGAAACTTCAGGGACAATACAAAAAGATGATTTCAAAAATGCGTTTATCAGTGGTGCAGATGCTTCAGAGAGGAAAACCGTTTTAAATGAAATAGAAAATTCAGCACAAAGCGTAACCGTTCAAATAAGTAAGTATTTTGGAGGAGCTGATTATACTGATGGAAAATATATAATTCAGGAATATACAGACCAACTGAAAGTAAATTATCCTAATGTATTTGCAAAAGATGGGGATGGTGCAACTCTTACATATAAAGATGCTGCTATATATAACGTTCGAAATACATTTAATGACAGCGAGAACGTTGCATATAGTCGGTTTTCTGTCAGCGGAACAAAAATTAATCTAAATTGGTAATAGTCGGCATAATAATTGCCGGCTATTAATTTTTCGTCTATAATTTAATAGTTTTATCTCTTAATACCCAATCTCTATCTGTACGTAGAGAAATCTTTTTGCCGTATCTTTTTAGTGGCATAAGGACAGATAATTAAAATTCTTTTTTGCTGTTTTTTATCCGATTTTTTTCTTAAATAAAATAAGTGCGGCGGCAAGAGATATGATGCCAAGCAGAAACATTTTGGCAAGCAGAGGAAAAGCGATAGCAAAACTTATATCTTTCAAAAAAATACCTTTGACCAAAGTAATATAGTATTTCAGAGGAATCAAATCCGATATCGGCTGAAGCCAGAGCGGCATATTTTCCACAGGAGTAGAAAAGCCGGAAAGCAAAAACGAAGGCAGCAGAAAAATAAAAGAGCTCAAAATCGCCTGTTGCTGCGTTTTGCATAAAGACGAGATAAAAAGTCCCACGCCCGATATAGTAAATAGAAAAATAGTAACGCTCAAATACAGCATGAGGATAGAGCCATGAATAGGAACGCCAAAATAAAAAATCGCGCAAAGTAAAACAACGGACGAGACTGCGATACTTATGATAAGTCCTGGTATTAATTTGCCGAGCAATATTTCATACGGACGAAACGGAGAGACTAAAATCTGCTCAAACGTACCAAGCTCTTTTTCTCTGGTTATTGACAATGCGCTTAAAATAACGGCAAGCAGCATAGTAATAGAGCAGAAAAGATTGGGCACTATCCACCAAAAATTATTTAAATTTTGATTGTAAAGATAACGAGAATATATCTCCAGCGGACTTTGCGCCTCCTCTTTTGATTGAAATTTCATCAATATTTGAAGTACATAACCCTCTACAACCTGCGCGGTGTTTGAGCGGCGTCCGTCAAGTATGAGTTGTATTTTTGAATCCTGCGTGCCTAATTTTTCACTAAAATCATGCGGTATGACCATAAAACCTATTACTTTTTTTCTGTCTATCATTTTTTTTGCATCGTCATAATTTTGTATATTTATCAAATTTTGTATATAATTCGAACCTTTTAACGATTGTATAAATTCTCTGCTTTGATAACTTCCGTCTTTATCAAAGACCGCCAAATCTACATGTTTTACCTCTGTAGTAGCCGCGAAAGAAAAAATAAAAATCTGAAGCAAAGGCGGCGCGATAATAACAAACATGCTTTTTTTATCATTTCTGATGGCTAAAAACTCTTTTTTGATAAGCGCGAACAACCTCATTTTATGCCTTTTTTAGATTTTACCAAAACCAATAAAAATAAAACCGTCCCGATTGCTATTATTCCTGTGGCGCTTATTAAAAATATGCTGTATATATTTCCCGCCAAAAAAAGCGTTTGAATAGAATTTACAAAATATCTTGCAGGCACAACATGCGTTAATATTTGCAGCCATTGCGGCATATTCTGTATCTCAAACAAAAATCCCGACAGTAAAAATGCGGGTAAAAACGAGGCTACAAGCGATATTTGAGCGGCTAAAAATTGACTTTTTGTCAATACGGAGATTAAAAGACCGCTTGCAAGAGCGGGAAAAAGATATAGCGCGCCCATCAAAAAAAGTATAAGCAGACTGCCTTCGAAAGGCATATCGTACCAAAAATAAGCTATTAAAAAACAGAGCAGCAAAGAGCCCATAGCAAGGATAAAATAGGGAATTATTTTGCCTACAAGTATCTCTAACATGGAGGTAGGCGTTGCCATTATCGCTTCCATCGTCCCCCTCTCCCACTCTCTTGCTATAACAAGCGAAGTTAAAAGCGTTCCTATCATAGTCATAATAACGACAATCGCGCCGGGAATCAAAAAATACCTGCTTGAAATAGGCGGATTAAACCAATATCTTGACTCCACCTGCGTATCATGCGCGCTTATAATACTGTTTCGCTGAGCCCACATAGAGATGATACTGTTTACATATTTTTGTATAAAACCCGCCAAATTCGGCTCTGTTGCGTCTATCAAAAGTTGAATTTTATAACTCTCGCCGCTGCCGAAATCATCGTCTATTTCCAAAACCGCTTTCATTTTATTGTTTTGTATCATATTCATGAAAAGCGTTTTATCTTTGCCTTCCGTAACGATAAAATATTTTGATCCTCTAAAAACCTCTATAAGTTCTCTCGCGTAAGAGCTGTCGCTTTTGGACACTATGCCGAGCGATATATTTTTGGCGTCAAGCGATACGGCATATCCCATTAAAAAAAGCAGTAAAAGAGGCAGTACCAAAACTATCAAAATAGCGCTTGGATCACGCGTTATTTGCAGATTTTCTTTTTTAATTAACGCTTTTATGCGTTCTTTGTTCATTTTTGTTTTCACTCTCTTTATCATACATTTTTATAAGATGTATAAAAGCGTCCTCCATAGAGGCATCCGCCCCTACGCGGGCTTTCAACTCGTCAGGCGTTCCTACTGCTATCGCTTTGCCTTTATATATCAGCATTATCTTATCGCAATACTCCGCCTCATCCATAAAATGCGTAGTTACCATCACGCAAACGCCATGTTTTGCCGTATTGTTTATATTCGTCCAAAACTCTTTTCTTGTAATGATATCCACGCCCGAAGTCGGTTCGTCCAAAAACAGAACAGACGGCTCATGCATCAAAGAACAGGCAAGCGATAAGCGCTGTTTTATTCCCAGCGGAACATCGTTGGCGCTCATGTTTAGATATTTTTTCAAATCAAAGATATTTGTCATCATATCTATCTTTTTTTGAGCCTCTTTTACTTCGTACAATCTCGCGAAAAAATCAAGATTGTCTTTTAATTTTAAATCTCCGTAAAGCGAAAATTTTTGCGCCATATAGCCTATATTTTGCCTGATATGTCTCTTTTCCAGACTCCCCTCAAGCACTTTGATATCGCCCGAAGTCGGCGTTAAAAGCCCGCATAACATTTTAAAAGTAGTGGATTTTCCCGCTCCGTTTGGTCCCAAAAGTCCAAAAATTTCACCCGAATTGACGGTAAAACTTATATTTTCAACAGCCGTAAATTTGCCGAACTTTTTGCTTAAATTGCGTACCGCTATAATATTTTTCCGCTCAGGCATTTGCGGCATCACATTCGCTAAAATAGAGCGCGCTTTTGTCTTTACGCCCAATATCCCCAAAAATGCATCTTCAAAACTTGGCTCTATTTTTGAAACTTTAATGTTATCGCCGATTGTTTTCAAAATCTCTTTTGGAAACGCGCTTTTTGTTTTTATCATAGCTTTGATATGCGAACCGACAAGCGCGGCGTCAAGCAGTTCATCACACTCCAAAATAGAGCTTACGGCTTCTCTTTTGTTAAAAAAATCTCCCTCTATTTTAAATACTCTTCCCCTCAAGCCGTCCATCAACTCTTTAGGACAGCCATGATATAAAACTTTTCCCTCGTTGAGCAAGATTACATTGTCGCACATCTGCGCTTCATTTAGATAAGATGTGCTCCATACAACCGTTACGTCTTCGCTTAATAACGAATGCACCATCGCCCACAAATCTTGTCTTGATATAGGATCAACTCCTACGCTTGGTTCGTCTAAAAACAAAATTTTAGGTTTTTTTATGAGCGTACATGCAAGCGCTAATTTTCGCTTCATTCCTCCCGATAAATTGACGACTCTTCTTGCGGCAAACTGTTTTAGCTTTGTAAAATTAAGCAGTTCGTCTATGCGCATATCTATATGCGGTATCTCTTGCAAATGAGCGTAAAGCCGTAAATTTTCCAAAACGCTCAAATCATCATATAGTCCGAATTTTTGAGGCATATATCCGATTTGTTCCAAGTAAGAACTGCTTTTGTCGGGCATTTTTCTGCCTAAGATTTCAAGCTCTCCGCCGTCAAAATCCATAAGCCCCGTTAAAAGTCTTATAAGCGTTGTTTTTCCCGCTCCGTCAGGTCCGACTACGCCTGTTATCTCGCCTGTTTTGGCGGTGAAATTTATTTGATCAAGAGCGGTATCGCCTTTGAAAGACTTCGTAACGTTACATGCGTAAACTGCTCTCATTTTTTTAATTTTATGGTTACCGGCATTCCCTGTTTTAGCATCTTATCCGCATCTTTTACTAAAACTCTGAAACGATAAACAAGATCAGACCTTAACTCTGCCGTTTCAATATTTTTAGGAGTAAATTCGGCTATCGGCGATATATTTCCGATAATGCCGTTATACGGCTCTTTGCGCACATCCGTATGTATCAAAACCTCGTCTCCTTGAGAAATATACCCCAGATGAACTTCATCCACATAAGCTTTCACCCAAAATTCGTCTTGTCTTGAAAGCTCCAAAATTCTCTCGCCCGGATTTACAATAGCGCCCTCTTCTTTTAATCTCGTCAAAATAATTCCGTCAAACGGCGCTTTAATAACGCTGTCTTCCAAATTTTGCAAAGCGGATTTTAACGCCGCCTCAAGAGACGAAACAAGAGCTCTTTGAGCCTCTATGTCCTCGTCTTGATACCCTTTCATGCGCATATTATAAAGCGCTTCGGCTTTTTTAAACGCGCCCGCAGCCGCTTCGTATTTATATTTGGCATTCAAATAAGCCTCTTGCGAAGTGGCGTTTCTGTCTAAAAGCCTTTCTTGTCTTTGAAATATATCTTCTGTCATTTTGAGATTGGCGGCGGCGCTTTCAAACTCTCCTTTGGCTTCGCTGATATCTTCTTTTCTAAAGCCGTTTTTAAGTTTATCTAATTTTATTTTTTCAGCTTCAAGTCTCGCTTTAGCTTCAACTATGCTGTTTTGCAGATTTTTGCTGTCCAAACTTGCCAAACTTTCGCCCTTAATTACGCTTTCGCCTTCATCTTTATTGATTTTCTCTATCTTGCCCAAAAAAGGAAATCCAAGGCTTACCGTCCTTGTATCTACATTGCCGTAAAATGATAAATTTTCATTTTTTGGATACAAAAAAATAGATAAAGAAATGATGATTGATATTAAGAGTAAACAGACGAGTATGGTACGTTTTTTCATCGTGCTGCCTTTATTTGTTTTAAAATGATACAATATCTAAAATTTACTTAAATTAGATTTTTAATTAAAACAAAGGGGAATTTTAATGATAGGAATAGATATAGTAAAAATTGAGAGATTTCAGAAATTTTTGGAGCGTTTTTCCAAAAAAGCGCTTGAAAAATATCTTGACGAAGACGAGATAAGACTTATCAAAAACGCCCAAAGTGCGGCGGGGTTTTTCGCGGCGAAAGAGGCTGTGTCAAAAGCTTTAGGCGTTGGCATATCCAAAGAGTGCGGTTTTAATGATATAAAAATATATAAACTTCCAAACGGAGCTCCCGCTTTCACTCTCTCCTCGCATCTCATAAAAGCCTATGAAATAGCCTCGCTATCGCTTTCCATATCTCATGACGGAGGCTTTGCGATAGCCGTGGCGGCTATAGAGGGCAGAGCGCGGCATGAACAAAAATTAAGTCATTAACCCTTGCTTAACTCTGTCATTGCAGGAATACTCCCCTATTCCGTCATTGCGAGGAGTGAAACGACGAAGCAATCCACGCCTTCTCCGTCATTGCAAACCTCCCCCACTCCGTCATTACGAGGAGGGAGCAAAGCGACTGACGAAGCAATCCACCAACATGTAAGTATTAAATAGTTCTCAATTTAAAGCAATAAGTTTTTATTGTTTTAATATAGCAAGGCGATTTATTTTCTGGATTGCCACGCTTACGCTCGCAATGACAGAAAAAAAGGGAGGGGAAGGTCGCAAAGACATCTCCCCCCGTCATTGAGAACAAAGCGACTGACGAGAAGCAATCCACCCATTTCCCGTCATTGCGAGGAGCGTTAGCGACGTGGCAATCCAGAGGAATTACAAATAATGGTTAGTTTTGTTTTTTCTAAAATAGAACCCTGTAATTTGAATTAAAAACATGTAATGCTTACGCGTCTGGATTGCCACGCTTACGCTCGCAATGACAGGGGATTAGTTTTTGTTTTTGAATTTTACATGTGAATATAAAGAGTGGATTGCCACGCTCCCGCTGGTCGCTCGCAATGACGGAAAAAGGGGGAAGGTCGCGATGACAACCTCTCTCCATTATTGTATCCCTCCTTCGTCATTGCGAGGAAGGAGCGTAGCGACTGACGAAGCAATCCAGAGGAATTAAAATATAGATAAAATAAAAACAGTTAGTATTTTTGTTTTTACATGAAAATAAGTTTAAAGTTTTTAGTATTGCTGGATTGCTTCGCTTGCGCTCGCAATGACAGAGGGGACAGATTGCCGCGTCACGCTACGTGTTGCTCGCAATAACGGAGGGTTATTTGATATTTTCAGCAACTTGTTTCCCTTCCCTTTAAAAGAAAAGCGCCGCAATATCTATCAGAGGCTTGGAGTATCGCAAAACCTCTGAATATTGAAGTTTATAGAAGACCCCATTTGGTCTTTATATTGTTTATCTCGCCCGATTGCTGCAGCGATTCAATTACTTCATTAGCGGCTTGCGTTAATTCGCTGTTGCCTTTTTTGGATGCTATGCCGTATTGCTGCGGGACAAGTTTATCGCCTATCAGTATAACGCTCTCATCCATATAGCTTTGGAGTATAATGCCGTTGGTAGCGAAACAATCAATATCGTCCGCATTCAACGCTTTTTTTACCCACGGATATATATCGTACTCTATTATATTGATTTTTATGCCCGCTTCTGTCGCCGCATCCTGCATAACTTTGATTGCAGTCGTATTTGCGACTACGCCTATTCTTTTATTGTTCAAATCTTTTATAGAGCGGATACCGGAATTTTTCTTGACCATCATGCTTATGCCGCTGTCCGTAAAATATGGATTTGAGAAGCTGAAATCTTTTTTTCTATCTTCCGTTATAGTGAAAGTGGCTATAACATAATCCAACTTGTCGTCATTTAACATAACTCCGCGCGAAGCGGCAGTTACAGCTACAGTTACAAGTTTTTTTTCATCGCCTAAGATTTTCTTTGCAAGAGTTTTTGCCATATCTATATCAAAACCGTCCAAAACCCCAGTATTTGGGTCTTTGCAGCCAAATTTGCAAGCATCGCCTTTGACTCCCACCACAATAAAACCTCTATCTTTTATCGTCTGTAAAGCGGTAACTTTGGAAGCCGCTATCTCTTGCTTATCGCAGCCGTATAAGCTTAAAACTAATACCGCCGCCGTAATATATATCCAAATGTTTTTCATACTAACTCCTTTTTACTCTGCGCTCATAACTACTCTAAAACCAAGATCGGAGCGTTTGTCGTCTGAAGGGAAAAAACTGCGCAGCGCGATACGAGCGTTTTTAGCCAAAGTAAACCAACTGCCTCCCCTGAACACGCGGTTGTTGCCGTAAGCCGCACCCTTGGGGTCAATCGCATTTTGACTTATATTATAATTGTCTGCGTACAAATCGTTCACCCACTCAAATACGTTTCCGTACATATCGTAAAGCCCCCATGGATTTGGCTGTTTTTGACCTACTATGTTTGTTCTTGCTTTTGAGTTTTGTTTGACCCAGCCGTAATTTTTAAATTCGCCGATATCATCGCCAAAACCGTATGTTTTTACACTTCCCGCGCGGGCTGCATATTCCCATTCGGCTTCTGTCGGCAAACGGTATTTGTTGGTATTCTCTTTTTCATTTAATTTTTTGATAAATTTTTTGGCGTCATTCCAAGAGACAGTCTCTACCGGGTTGTTCCGCCCCTTAAAATGGCTTGGATTGCTTCCCATGATACTCACCCACTGCTCTTGAGTTACTTCGTAAATGCCCATATAAAAAGGTTTGCTGATGGTAACCTTGTGCTTTGGCAGTTCGTTATCCAAAGCATCCTCAAAATTTCTATCCGCCCCCATTATGAAACTGCCGGCGGGTATCAATACAAATTCCATTTCTATGCTGTTTTTATACGCGCTCTGCGCAAAAGCGGACATAGTAGTGAAGAATACGGCGATTAAAGTTATTTTAACTATATCATACATACATTTTTTCCGTTGCATTATGAATTTTTATTAATAACTGAGCCTCTCCACCACCTTTTTGCACAGGTCTATTAAATAATTTTGGGAGTATAGTAAAAATACTTGAATTTGCGCTTAAAATGTGACGAGATGCCGCGCGTTTAATAAAATTTATTTCAAAACTTAAAGCTTCCTCGCTAAAACGCGCAGACAGACGACAATTCTTGCGTCAAACATTGGATTTAGAGTAAATTTAAAGCATTATTCCTCTTAGCATGTAATAAAACATCGCTGAAAGCACTCCTACGGCAGGGACGGTTATAAGCCATGCGGCAACGATAGTTTTTAACGCCGAACGTTTTACGAATTCATGTTTTTCTACCGCTTTTATGGCTTTTTTTTCTATTTTTGTTACTTTCATATCTATTTCAGTAGCTCTGGCTATGAGCCTTTTTTCTTCGTTGATTTTTGTTATAAGCTCTTTAATAAAAAGCGGGTCTATATTTTTCAGTTTACCGAGACTTTCAAGTTCGCTCTTGTAATCTTCCAATTTTTTCTGCTCAAATTTCATTTTGACTTTTTTGGAATCAACCTCTATATCCTCTCTAAGACTGTTGCGCATGAGCCACTCTCTCAAAAATCCTACGCCGAAAATCCCGCCTATAGCCGTGTGCGTAGAGCTTACTGGAAGTCCCAATTGAGAAGCCGCGATAACGGTCAAAGCGGCTGACATCGCAATGCAAAAAGCGCGTATTTGATCAAGCTCCGTTATTTCGCTGCCTACGGTTTTTATAAGTTTTGGACCATATAAAACAAGTCCTATAGCAATACCTGCCGCCCCAAGAAACATTATCCAAAAAGGGATATTAGCTTCCGTCTGTTCAAGTCCGCTCTCCAAAGCTTCGGCAATTGCGGCAAGCGGACCTATCGCATTTGAAACGTCGTTTGCTCCATGCGCGAAGCTAAGCATGGCAGCCGAAAATACAAGCGGTATATTAAACAGCCAATTTATCGCTCTGCGCGAATTGGGCAAGCGTTCGGAAGTTTTGATAATTACGGGTCTTGTGATAAAAAATACTGTAACGGCAACGGCGCAGCCTATCAAAAACGCGCTTAGAAAATTTACGCTGACAATACTCTTCAGCCCTTTCAGTATGAGATACGTTGAAAAACAAAGAGCCATAAGCGCGATAAGAAACGGTACAATCCTTTGCGCGGCGGCTTTTTTATTTTTTTTATTTAATATATTTTTTTTGATAACATATAACAATCCTGCGGCAATAATACCGCCCATAAGCGGCGAAATAATCCAGCTTGAGGCGATAATGCCAAGATTTTTCCACTGTACTATTTCCCAGCCGACAGCCGCTATCGCCGCACCCGCGACGCCTCCCACTATCGCATGCGTAGTAGAAACGGGAGCTCCTATAAAAGTGGCAATATTGAGCCACACCGCTCCTCCCAGCAGAGCCGCCATCATTATCCATATAAATATTTGCGGATCTAAGATAAGAGTTGAATCTATAATGCCTTTTTTTATGGTAGTAACGACATCTTCGCCCGCGATTAACGCGCCGCTGAGTTCAAAAACGGCTGCAAGCGCGATAGCCCAAAAAAGCGATACCGCGCGGGAGCCGACGGCAGGTCCTAAATTATTTGCCACATCGTTCGCGCCGATATTTAAAGCCATATAGCAGCCAAAAATCGCGGCTACAATGAGTATATTGCCTGCATTATCGCTTAAATTGCCCGTATGCATGGATGCATATACCATCGCGATTAATAAAAATATAAGACTGATAAGCAGTTTTGCCGCGTCTTTAAAGCCAAATTTTTTTACGTTTTTAACATCTTTGATAGATTTTAATTCCATAAACAAGCCTTATAAGTTGGGTCATTTTATTAATATATTACAATTTTGCTTCATAACTTGTTAAAGCCGATTATCTATTTTTGATATAATTTAGTTTTTTGAATATTCCAATAAAAAAATCGTTCTTTCAAAATATTTGAAAATGGTTTTTAGCTTTCCGCCGCCGCAGATATAAAGCCTTTTGCCTGTTTTATTAAATCTTTATCAAACGTTAATTACCATACGAAGTATGGAACAAAATAGATTTTACCTTACAAGGCGATATGTTACGGCTCTTACGCTAATCGCGCTGTTGTCTATATTGGCTTATATCAACATGAGTTACCTCATCAACTCTCAATCAAACGACGCCAAAATTATAGACGCCGGCGGTCAGCAGGTAATGCTTTCACAGCAAATCGCTCTTTACGCCATATATTACCAAACGCAGCAGTTGGAGAGCAGTATAGAGCAGATGGAGAATAACCATAAGTTTTTACTGTCTTTGCCCATGTCCGAAGAGATGGAACGGATATATGCCGAAGAGTCTCTTAATGCGAAAGTTAAAACTTATATAGAAAACGCAAAACGGTTTAGAGAAACGACTGACGGCGTGAGCTTAACTTACGTACTGCGAAATGCCGAACCTCTGCTTCGGCAGTTAAGCTTAGCTTCGGCTCTGTATCTTAAAGAGGCGGAAAATAGAACGGCAAAACTTAAAAACTTTGAGGCGTTTATCTGTTTTGCTACGCTTTTTACGCTGCTGCTTGAAGCAGTTTTTATATTTCGTCCCGCCAATACCGTTATTGAGCGCAAAACCAAAGAGTTAATCAGCGAAAAAAATTACTCAAACGCCGTTATAGAGTCCAGCCCCAACGCTATTATTTCCATAGATGCGGGTTATCATATCAAAACGTTTAACCGCCAAGCGGAAAATATATTAGGCTTTAAAAAAGAGGAGATGCGGGATATAAAAAGTCTGCAGAAAATAGTGCCGAAAATATACCGTTTTATTCACAGAAGAATATTCTCTCCTTTTTTGACAAAAAATTTGCGGCGGCTTAAAAATAGAAGTTACGAAATGAAACTGTTAAATAAAAAGGGTGAGCAATTTCCATGCCGCGTCAGCTTCTCGGTTAATGAAAACGGCGTTATGGTCGTCAATATAGAAGATATAACAAAAGAGAAGCTTAAAAATACGCTTTTGCACAAGCAGTCAAAATTCGCGGCTTTGGGAGAGATGATAGCGATTATCGCGCATCAATGGAGACAGCCTCTCTCGGAGCTTGGATTAAACAATATATATCTAAAAAAGAAAATAACCCAAAAAGAGCTTGAAGAGGAGTTGGACAAAAATGAAGAGATTATAAAATTTATGTCGGAAACTATCGCTAATTTTGAGGATTTTTATAAAAACGCCCAAAGCGTATGGTTCAATCCCGCGCTTGCGATAGAGCAGGCGTTAAATATCACCGAAAAAATCTTAAAACTAAAAAGCATAAAGCTTTTTTTAAAGATTGAAGAGGATATTAAGATTTACGGACAGCAAAACAGTCTTGCGCAGGTTGTTTTGTCTATCATACAAAACTCTATAGATAAGCACAGTTTGAGCAATAACATGGATAAGTGGATAAAAATAACCATGAAAGCGGAAAATAAAAAGCTTTTTCTGCGCATAGACGATAATGCGGGCGGCATACAGATAAAACCGATAGAGACTATTTTTGAACCGTTTCACACAGGCAAAAAAAGCTCCTCCACAGGACTTGGGCTTTACATGTCAAAACTTATCGTCAATGATAAATTCGGCGGAAGTTTAAGCGCGGCAAATATAAAAAACGGCGCGTCTCTTTTGATAACTCTGCCTATTTGATTTTATAGCCGAAATTTCCTACGCTTAGTATCGTTTTGTAGCCTATTTTTTTGCGCAGCTTGAATATAATATTTTTTAGAGCCGACAAAGGAGCGGCATCGCAAAGATAAAGACTCTCTTCTATGTACTGTTTAGTCAAAAGCCTGCCTCTGTTTTTTAACAGCAGTTCCAATAGTTCCACCTCTTTTGAGGTTAGAGCGTGAATATTATTTTTTTCGTCCAAAAAAACTCTATTTTGAAAGTCATACCGTCCATTCTCAAGCTCTACATGTCCGCCGCTTTGTTCTAAAAGTTTTGCGGCGCAGCAGGAGAGAGAACGCAGTAAATCTTTCTCTTGAATCGGTTTCAAAAGATACTCTATCAACAGCAGTTTAATTGATTTTAGCAGATAGTCTTTATCCGAATATGCCGAAGTTACTATGATGGGAATAGTTTTGTCGGTTTTTCTTATCGTTTCTATAAAATCAAGCCCGTTCATGTTCGGCATTTTTATATCCGTGATAATGATATTCGGACAGCGTTTTTCGTATATTTTAAGCCCCTCTTCCCCGTCGCTTGCTTCGTACACTTCGCCGACCCATAAATTCAACGCTTTTTTAAAACTTTTTCTTAAACGCTCTTCGTCTTCTATCAACAAAACCGAACTTTTCGCGAGTATTTCATACTCTTCTTTTGACATCATTTTTAACGCCTTTTAGTTTTTTTATATTTTTAGCGACCAAAAAGAGATTACGCATATTGTAAAATTTAATAATTAAAAATCCGTTTAATCAAACGCGTTGGTTTCGGACAAATTAACTTTAGGAGGAGATTATGAGAGTGGGCGCAAAGCTTTTACTTTTGTGTTTGTGCGCCGCCGCGGGTTTATACGCTCAAAGCGGCGACTTGCAAAAGATAATGAAGGAGCGGGGTCTTAGCGAAAGAGACGTTTTGGCGGCGGCTAAGACATATACTCCAAGCGGCATGAAGGACAAATACTACGCATTCAGCTCAGGCGGACAATCCGGACAAGTTATCGTGTATGGTATTCCCTCCATGAGGATTTTAAAGTACATCGGCGTATTCACGCCTGAACCTTGGCAGGGATACGGATATGACGAAGAGTCAAAAAAGATACTTGAAAACGCGAATATTCGCGGCAAACAGGTAACATGGGGCGATTCTCACCACCCCAATTTTTCAGAAAAAAACGGCGAATATACGGGAGATTTTCTATTTATCAACGATAAAGCAAATCCGAGAATCGCCGTCATTGACCTCAAAACTTTTGAGACGGTACAGATAGCGGTAAATCCTGTGTTTAAAAATACTCACGGCAGTTCGTTCGTAACTCCAAATACCGAGTATATACTTGACGCCGCGCAGCTCGCCGCTCCGCTTGAAGATGATTATGTGCCTATAGAGGCGTATGAGGATAAATTTAGAGGCGGCGTAACAATGTGGAAATTTGACTACTCCAAAGGCAGGATAGATGAGAAAAATTCATTTACTCTGGAACTTCCTCCATACATGCAGGATTTGAGCGACGCGGGTAAGGGACCGTCTTTCGGCTGGGCTTTTACAAATAGTTTTAACTCCGAAATGTACACGGGCGGATTGGAGCGCGGGCTTCCTCCTTTTGAAGCGGGCATGAGCAGAAATGACGTGGATTTTTTGCAAGTGTATAATTGGCAAATTTTAGAGAAACTGTCAAAAGACCCCAAAAGCTATAAAATTATAAACGGACACAAAGTCATAACGATTGAAGCCGCCGTAAAAGCAAACGCCCTGTTTCTAATCCCCGAACCGAAATCTCCGCATGGAGTGGACGTTACGCCTGACGGTAAATTTATCATTGTCGGCGGCAAGCTTGACAGTCATGAGTCCGTATATGATTTTGCAAAGATTAAAAAACTGATTGACGCAAAAGAGTTTGCGCTCAAAGACGCTTACGGCATTCCGATACTTGATTTGCAAAAATCTTTATACGGACAGGTGGAGCTGGGACTTGGACCTTTGCATACGACATTTGACGCAGTTGACGGTATAGCATATACGTCTTTGTATGTTGACTCGCAAATCGTCAAATGGAATTACCGCGACTTGAAAGTGTTAGACAGAGTAAACGTAAATTACAATATCGGGCATTTGGACTCTATAGAAGGCAAAAGCGTTAAGCCTATAGGCAAATACGCGATAGCTTTGGACAAACTTTCTATAGATAGATTTCTCTCTGTCGGACCTTTGCATCCTCAAAATCATCAATTGATAGACATCACAAGTCCTAAAATGGAGGTTATTTACGATATGCCTATACCGCTTGGCGAACCGCATGATATGGTATCTATCAGCGCCGACAAAATCAAACCCGTCAAAACTTTGCAAATGGGTACCGATTCGAGAAGCGGCGGCAGACATGAGGGCATGACGTTAGCCGGACAGGAGAGAATTGAACGCAGCGGCAATCAAGTGAAGGTTTACATGACGGCTATTAGAAGCCATTTAAATCCCGAGCACATTACCGTAAATAAGGGCGATGAGGTAACTATCTATATTACAAATCTTGAGCGCGCCGTTGACGAGACGCATGGATTTGGCATATCGGGACTTAATATTCACGCCTCCATAGAACCCGGAAAAACGGTTTCGGTAAAATTCAAAGCAGACAAAGAGGGAGTGTATCCGTATTACTGCACAGAGTTTTGCTCCGCGCTTCATCTGGAGATGATGGGTTATTTGTACGTTAAAGACCCAAATAAAAAATATCCCGACTACAAAGCTGCGGCAATTTCAAAATTGAGCAAAGCGGATTTGGAAAAAGAGTATCAAAAAATAGTCGCCACAAACAGCGCGACAGACGGCGTAATTCAAAGCGTGGTAGGGTTTTTGCAAAAGAACGGGTATGAAAAATATCCCGCCGTCAAACAAAACGTAGAGGACGCGTTCGTACAATACGGCAATATCAAAGATACCAAAGCAAAAGCTGATGCGGCTTATAAAAAGGGAGATATCAATCAAGCGATACTTTGGGAGATGCAGGTATGGCAGTATATGGTCAAAACAGCCGATGTGGGTTTGAGGGCTAAAGCGCAGTTGGAAAGAGAAATCGCAACGCCCATGAATGCGGCGGCAAAAAGCGGCGAAGAGGCATTTCATGCCGGCGGATGCAGCGGCTGCCATGTTGTGGGGCAAGTCAGCTCCGGTCCTGATTTGACGGGAGTATTATTGAGGCACGAAAACGGCGAGAAATTTGTGTACGATTTTATTATTTCGCCTGAGAAGTACTACAATAATCCATATATAGACGCGATGATTAAAGCGTTTAATTTAAGAATGCCAAATCAAAACATGAAACCCAAAGAGGTCAAAGATATTATAGAATATCTAAAATGGGTTGACGAAAACGCGGGCATTTAGCGTAGAGCGGGGATAAAACCCCGCTTTGCTATAATTCAATAAAAAAGAGTTGCGAAATGAAAAAGTATCAAATTTTTACGCTTTGCGCATTGATAATTTTAAGCGTATTTTTTACCATTCCGATAGCGGGATTTTACGGCGCGGCATGGAATATCAAAAATCATCAAACGGACAGTATTCCTTCGTACTCTTATTTTATTTGGAATTTATACAGCCTGATGCAGTACAAATCAAATTCAACTCCCAATGAATACAGCCGTTCTTTAGAAAAAATGATAGAGACAAACTCCGAAATAGGAGCGGCAAGCATACCTGTGTGGAGCGTGGCTTTGGAAGCGCCAAATTACCCAAAAGAGACGTTTCCAAACGGCATTCCCGTATTTTTTCATTTTGACGGATTTAGCGGCGAAGTTAATGAAATGAATACGATAAATCACTATATCGGCATGTATCCCATGGAACGCGGAGCGCAGTTTGAAATGTCGCTGATGCCTTATATATTTTTAACGGTAACGCTTTTTATGATAGCTTATCTGTATTTAAACAATAGAAGGTCATGGATACTCATGACCGCGCCCATACTGCTTCCTGTGGGATTTTTGGCGGATTTTGCGGGATGGCTCTACTGGTTTGGACATAACATGCAAGAGTGGGGAGCGTTTAAGATAAAACCTTTTATGCCGACCGTATTTGGAGACGGAAAAGTGGCACAGTTTACAACGCATTCATATCCGTCAATCGGATTTTATCTGCTTTTATTGATAGCCGCTCTTTCAATACTTGCGATTTTTTCAAAACTAAAAGAGAGTAAAATGAGATGAGGTATTTGACGCTTTTTTTATTCGCGCTCTTTTTGCATGCAAATCCATTGCAAGAAGCCATAAACAGCGCGTCTGCGGGCTCAAAAATAGAGCTTGGAAAAGGCAGATACAAAGGCGGAATTATCATAGATAAACCGCTGATAATTGAAGGCGCGGAGGATAAAAGCGCGCATATTATAGGCGATAACACAAGCAGCGTTATAACCGTAACAAGCTCAAACGTTATACTGAAAAACCTCCACATAAGCGCGTCCGGCGACAGCCATGAGGGATTGGACGCCGCCGTTTTAGTCAAAGACGCGAGTAATGTGGTCTTGGAAAACAATAAGATAACGGATTCGCTTTTTGGCATCAATTTTCAAAAAGTTTCAAACTCAAAAATCATAAATAATTTCATCACGTCCAAACCCCGCGATTTAGGCGTCAGGGGAGACGGCATAGTATTTTGGTATTCGCACAACAATATCGTCCGCAATAATCATCTCTATAAATCCCGCGATATGGTCGCATGGTATTCAAGCAAAAATATTTTTGAGAATAATTTGGGAGAATGGAGCAGATACTCTTTGCACTTCATGTACGCAAACGACAACCTTATTCAAAATAATATTTTTGAGCATAACTCCGTTGGTATTTTTTTTATGTATTCGCATGATATAACGGCAAGAAATAATACAATTAAAAACTCTTTAGGAACTTTCGGGCTTGGTTTGGGACTTAAAGACAGTTCAAATTTTATCATAGAGGATAACAATATCATCTACAATGCGCGCGGCATATTTTTAGACCAGTCGCCTTACATGCAAGGAGGCGTCAATGTTTTTAGGCGCAACAATATTTTATACAACGCAAATGCCGTGCAATTTTTGGGACTTCGGGAAAAGTCGCTTTTTAGCGAAAATATATTTAAAGGCAACACGGAACTAATCTCAAGCGATACGCCCAAAAACGATATGCCTTACGTAGAGTGGAGGCGCAACTATTGGGACGATTACGAAGGATTTGACCAAAACCAAGACGGCATAGGAGATATACCCTATAAGCGGTACGCTTACGCCGATAAACTTTGGCTTTATAATGAGAATATAAAATTTTTTTACGGCACGGTGGCTATGAGTCTTTTAAATTTTTTGGCAAAATTAGCGCCGTTTTCGCAGCCTGAATTGATGGTCGCGGATAACGAACCTCTCATAAAGGCGGCAATGTGAAAAATCCGCAAAGAAGAGAAGCTTTGAAAACATGGACGGCGTATGCGGTTTTTTTCGGCGCGCTGTTTGGCGGCGGCATTTATATATCGCCCAGACTTTACGCTAAAAACGGTTATTTAAGACCTCCGGGCGCGTTGGACGAAAAAGAGTTTTTAGCTACATGTATCAAATGCGGACAATGCCTGCAGGTATGCCCCTATCACTCTATAAACATGTACGATATTACGCAGCTAAATTCTATAGGCACGCCGTATATCAACGCCAATGAGAGAGGCTGTTATCTGTGCGACCTGTTGCCGTGTATATTAGCCTGTCCTACAGGCTCTTTGAGGCATGAAGTCAATAGCGCGGACGACATTAGCATGGGAATGGCGTATATAAACGATATAGAAAACTGTCTTGCTTTCATGGGCAAAAGAGTAGAAAAAGAGGATTTGAAAACTCTGCGTTCAAATCAAAACGAAAGAGAAGCGGCGGTATTAGAAAACATACAAAGTTATATCGGCAAAGAGTGCGCTATCTGCGCCGACATGTGTCCGCATCCCGATAAAATAAACGCTATAGAGATGACTATCCAAAACGGTAAAATATTTCCGAAAATCAATCAAAAATGCGTAGGATGCGGCGTATGCGCGGAACTTTGCCCGACTTCTGTCATATTTATAGCGGCGCGCAAAACTTATGAGGAGATATACGCGTGAAAAATCTTTTAACGTCTATTTTGGCGTTGTTTTTATTGATAGGATGCGGCGATAAGCAAGATGACGCCGCAGAGTCCGCTGTCAGCATAAAGATAACGGCTGACGCGTTTCAAGTTCAAAATGAAGATATCCTTGCCAATTACGACATGGACGGCAACAAAAAAATAACTCTTTCGCTTGAAGGCGAAGAAAATACGCTCACGCGCCGACTCGGAGCGATAGTCTCCGTCAAAAACAGTTATGATAAAGTGCAAAAAGAGCTGCTTTCCAAAAGGCTTAGCAAAAACTACTTTTTAAAATGCTCCTCATGTCATGACGATTACGCGAACGGCGTTATCGGACCGTCTCTTTTGACAAAAAATTCGGACGAGATATTTAACATGATAAAAGCTTACAAGACAAATGAGAAAAATAATGTTTTAATGCGCTATCTCGTATCGCAGATGGAAGAGAATGAAATTCGTTCCTTATCGGACGAGATAGCCTCTTTCAATAAAGAAGCAAGGGAGGGAAAAAATGCGGGCAATTAGAAAAGCGGTTAAGATTTTCGGGTTTTTTATATGCGGTTTTATCGTTTTTTTGATGTTTTACTTGGCTCTGACGCAAAAGGGCAGTTACTATGACGATGCAAAAAAAGAGGAAACAAAGACAAAACAAATAAGCGAAGAGGAGAGAAAATTATCCGAATTTCAAAAAAGCGCGATAGAAGTCAAATCGGCAAGCAAACTCTATATTTCCAAATGTTCGGCATGCCATAGTAAAAACGGCAGGGGGATATTTGACGATAAAGGAGATGTTGTTTTTCCGCCAATCGCCGCAAAACCGTATGAATTTATTTTGCAAAGAGTATATGATTACAAAGAGGGCAGAGTTGCAAATCCTTTGATGATAACGCTTTTGCAGACTGTTTCGGATGAAAACTTAAAAGTTTTGGCAGACGAGATATCAAAATTTGAAGCCCAATAACATGCGCAAACTATTCTCTTTTTTCCCTCTTGTTAATAAAAAGGGCAGAGTTAATATCAGATTTTACCGATACTTTAGCGTATTTTGTATCAATTTTCTATTTTTTCTCTCTTACCGTTTTGATTTGCAGATATTGGAAGGGACTTTGAGCGGTTCAAGACTGTTGGGATTTCATTTGACAGACCCTTTTGTCTTTATGCAGATGCTTTTAGCGCATCATACCCTGCACGCCAATCTTATAATAGGCGTTTTCACAATTTTGCTGTTTTATCTCATTGTCGGCGGAAGGGCTTTTTGTTCATGGGTCTGCCCGTATGGTATTTTGGGGGAAGTCGGCGAAAAATTACACGCGCTGTTAGTAAAAAGAAAAATCGCGCGCTCTTTTGAATTTAGCCATAAAATCAAATATGTTTTTTGGCTGTTTTTTCTATTTCTTGCGTTTTTTGCGGGTTATTTGGTTTTTGAGACGATAAATCCTGTGGGTATTTTAAGCCGCGCTTTTATTTACGGCTGGAGTCTTGCCTTGCTGTTTGTGGCTGTTTTATTTTTGATTGAAGTTTTTTTCATTCAAAGATTTTGGTGCAGATATATCTGTCCTGTAGGTACGACTTATAGTTTTTTGGGTCAAATAAGCGCGGTAAAAATCAGACGCACAAACGAATGCAACGCTTGCGGCGCTTGCATAAAAGTCTGTTTGGAACCGCACATATTGGACAAAGATAAAACTGACGGTATAATAAGCGGCGAGTGTACGCTTTGCGGAAGATGCATGGAAGTCTGCCGCAAAAACGCGCTTAAATTTGATTTGAGACTAAAGAAGCTGATATGATAGATATCGTAAATTTAAGTAAAAAGTTCGGTTCGTCTTTCGGGCTGAAAGATATCAATCTCTCTTTGAAAAAAGATGAAAGCGTTATTATCATGGGACAAAACGGCGCGGGTAAAACGACGCTTGTGCGCGCGATTTTGGGCGAGCAGATACCTACATGCGGAGCCGTTCATATTGCGGGCGTTAATCCGATAAAAAACAGAGTTGCCGCTCTAAAACATGTAGGCTTTGTACCGCAGCTTCCGCCGCCAGTGAAATTCAGCGTTAAAGAGTTGATACGCTACGCCGCCGTCTCAAGCGGCGCAGATGAGAAAAAAATACCGCTTATCTGCGAAGAGTTGGAGTTAGATATAAAAGAGCATTTTAAAAAGCTTTTCTTCAAACTCTCGGGCGGAATGAAACAAAAATTGCTAATAGCCATAGCGTTGGCAAAGGAGCCCGACGTTTTTATATTTGACGAACCTACGGCAAATCTTGACATAAAAGGAAGAGAGAATTTTTACAAATTGATGCGTCCTTTGCAAAAAGAGCGGCTTTTGATTTTTATAAGCCATAGAATAGAAGAGATAAAATCGTTAATAACGCGCGAAATAGAGATGGATTTGGGAAAGGTTGTAAAAGATGAAAAACTTATTTAAACTCTTAGCGGTATGCCTGCTTTTTTTAGGATGCGAGAGTAAAATAGACATGAGCGCGAAAGAGGTAAAACTTGACCGCGATGTATGCGCATATTGCAAAATGGTCATCAGTTCGGCAAATTATGCCGCGCAGATAGTCTTGAAAGACGGCAGACGCTATTTTTTTGACGATATAGGATGCGCGATATTATGGCTCAATATGCAAGATGCGCAAGATGGAGCTTATATATATGTTGCGGATTTTAAAAGCGCGGAGTGGATAGACGCGAAAAGGGCTTATTATTTAAGCGGCGCAAACTCTCCCATGCGTTTTGGTTTCGCGGCATATAAAGAGTTCCAAAAAGATAGCCTGAACTTTTTAGAGGTGAAAAAAATTATACTGGAAAAAGAGAATGAAACGCGGCATATGGCTCATCATACGCACTGATTTGCGCGAATCTTTTCGTTCAAAATGGTTTTTGGTTTACAGCCTTGTTTTTTGTTCGCTTATCGCGCTTTTTTTCGCCTCGGGCGTTACGGAATCAAGAGTGCAGGGATTTAGCGGACTTGGTCGGCTGCTGCTGCTTTTTATGCAAACTTCTATTGTCGTACTGCCGATATTTATACTGCTAAGTTCCGTGCGCACAATCGTACAAGAGCGCGACAATAACGTACTTGAATATCTATTGTCTTTTCCGATATCTTTAAAAAGCTACTATTTCGGAAGATTTATAGGGCGTTTTATCGTAGTTGCGCTTCCGATTGTACTCGCGCTCATTTTATCGCTCATGTGGGGCATTATTAACGGCGCAGATACGCCTTACGCGCTGTTTTGTTACTATATATTATTGCTGCTTTCGTTAATTATAAACTTTTTGGGATTTGGTTTTTTTATCTCCTCATGCGTTAAAACGCAGGAAATTGCGCTTGGCATTGCATTTTTTCTGTGGCTTTTGCTGTTGGCTTTTATAGATATTTTATTGATAGGCATACTAAGCCAAGGATTGAGAGAGCCTGATATCGTTTTTGCCATATCTCTCGCAAATCCTCTGCAGGTATTTCGTATCGGAGCTATTTTACTTTTTGACCCCGAACTTACCGTCATGGGTCCTGCGGCATATTTCATATTGGATAGTTTCGGCAAAACTTTCTTTTTATTTTACGCCGTTTTTTATCCCGCTTTTTTTGGGACTGTTTTCATGCTATTGGGATTTGCCGCGTTTAAAAGAAAGGATTTGGTTTAATCAAAAACTTATTCCCGATACGCGCCGATAGAGACAATTTTTCTATATCTTGCCTCTTGCCTGTCCTCTTCATCCATGCCGTCCAACAATTGCAATGATTGGATAATATAACTGCCCACAGCCATTATCGCGCCGTCTTTATCTCTGTGAGCGCCCATCAACGGCTCTTCTATGACATCGTCTATAAGAGATAAACTTTTCAAATCGTCCGCCGTGATACGCATGGCTTTTGTCGCGCTCTCTTGTTTGGCGGGATCATTCCATAAAATCGCGGCGCACCCTTCGGGAGATATGACGGAAAACACAGAATACGTCATCATAGCGACTTTGTCGGCTACGCCCAAAGCCAACGCTCCGCCCGAACCGCCTTCGCCTATAATAATGGATATGGTTTTGGTATTGAGTACGCTTAATTCGTAAAGGTTTCTCGCTATAGCCTCGCTCTGCCCTCTCTCTTCGGCTCCTATACCCGGATACGCACCCGGAGTATCCACAAAAAAGACAATAGGGATAGAAAATTTTTCAGCTAATTTGCAAACTCTTAAAACTTTTCGGTAGCCCTCGGGACACGGCATGCCGAAATTGCGCCTGATTTTATTTTTTGTGCCTCTGCCTTTTTGTTCGCCTATCATAACGATTCTGCGGCCGGCGAAAGTTCCTATATAGCAGACTATAGAAGCGTCGTCTCTAAATGTTCTATCGCCGTGAAGTTCATAATAACCACTCAACAAAGAACGCATGTAATCAATCGCATACGGACGATCGGGATGACGCGCAAGTTGAAGTTTTTGATATTCGCTTAAATTTTTATATGTTTTTGCAATCTCTTTTTCAAGATTTTTTTGGAGAATTTCAACGGCATGCGCATCTTCTTTTATTTTAGCGGTTGAAATCTCTTCGTCTATCTGTTTAATATGTTTTTCAAAATCAAGATATGTCGCCAAGGTTATTTCGCTTTTTTGAAAATTATCACTCCGTTTGTGCCGCCAAAGCCAAACGAATTACTCATGACGCTTTGTATATCCGCGCGCCTCGCGACATTTGGTATATAGTCCAAATCGCATTCGGGGTCTTTTACCTCTTGATTTATTGTGGGCGGCAGTATGCCTTCGTTTAAAGCCATAATGGATATAACGGCTTCTATCGCTCCTGCGGCTCCCAAGCAGTGTCCTATTTGACCTTTTGTGGAACTTATCGGCGGCGGATTTTTAAAGAGCGATTTTATCGCCATAGTTTCATACAAATCATTATATTTTGTACTTGTTCCGTGCGCGTTTATATAATCTACGCTCTCCAAGCCGGCCATCTTTAAAGCCGCTACCATAGCGCGTTTTGCTCCTTCGCCTCCGGGAGACGGCGTAGTTATGTGATTTGCATCGCCGCTTTCGCCAAAGCCGGCTATCTGGGCATAAATTTTAGCGCCTCTTTTTATAGCGTCTTCGTAAGTCTCAAGGATAAGCGCGCCCGCTCCCTCGCCCATGACAAATCCGTCTCTTTCGTTATCAAACGGACGAGACGCTCTTTGCGGGTCGTCGTTTCTGGTAGAAAGCGCTCTCATGGAAGCAAATCCCGCTATGCCTGTGTCGCAAATCGCAGCTTCCGCTCCGACTACAAGCATTTTATCCGCTCCGCCTATCATGATAGTTTTAGCGGCTTCGCAAATCGCATGAACGCCCGCGGCGCAAGCCGTTACGGAAGAGAGATTGGGACCTTTTAAGCCATATTGGATAGAGACAAAGCCGCCCAGCATATTTATGAGCGCGGACGGAATAAAAAACGGCGATACTTTCCTTGCTCCTCTTGTGTGCGAGGCTATAGAGTTTTTCTCTATATTCGGAAGTCCTCCGATACCGGCAGCCGAGCTTACGCCGAAACGTTCATTGTCAAACTCAGATAAATTAGCGTCTTTTATGGCGTCCTGCGCGGCTTTGAGTCCGAGTTGAATAAATCTATCGGCTTTTTTTACCTCTTTGCCGTCAAGGACAATTTCTGGATCAAATCCTTCAATTTCGCCCGCTATGCTGACGGGATGATTGCTCGCGTCAAACGAAGTAATTTTTTTAATGCCACATTTTCCGTCTACTATAGCCTTAAAAGAACTATCTTTGTCCAAACCGACAGAATTAATCATGCCTATGCCTGTAACAACGATTCTTCTTAACATTGATTTGCCCTTAAATTAATTATAAAAAAGAAAAAGCCCGCATGTTTACGGCAGGCTTTTGACAGAGATTTATTTGTTGTGTGCTTCAATATACTTAATAGCGTCGCCGACAGTAACAATCTTTTCTGCATCCGTATCAGGAATTTCAATATCAAATTTCTCTTCTAAAGCCATAACAAGCTCTACGACATCGAGTGAATCCGCTCCCAAATCCTCAACAAATTTAGACTCTTCTTTTACCTCTGCGGGGTTTACATTCAGTTGCTCGACTACAACTTCCTTGACATCATCAAACAATGCCATACGTTCTCCTTCAAAAAATTTTAATGTCATTTTAGCAAAATAAGCTTAAAACCATTTTGAAACCTATTTTCTAAGGTATTTTGCCGTCCGTTTTGCATTTTTTAACCGAATGCTCTAATTGCGGCGAAAAACAAAAACTACCTTTTCCTCATAATCATAAAAACTATAAATGCAAACAGTGCGCACATACAGAGCGTAAATACGGGATAAAACTCTTTTGTCACGGCACATGTAACGATGATGATAGCAAACAAAGTGGGA
>JAIRNE010000085.1 GCA_031258205.1 Campylobacteraceae bacterium | reverse complement strand
CACGCGCTGTTTTTATTGGCGTTCATGTTCTTTTTGTCGTCTTTGATACTGTTGATACCGCTTTGCGCACTTTCTGCCATACTTGTGGTGGTAGCTTGGAATATGAGCGAATTTCACCACTTCAAAGCGATACTTTTAAACTCCGAAAGACACGACGTTATCGTACTTGTAACTACATTTTCTTTGACTGTGTTTATTGATCTTAATACCGGCGTTCAAACGGGCATAATGATGGCGGCTCTGCTTTTTATCAAGCGCATGATAGACGTAACGCATATAACGGATAAAAAAGCCGCTATAAAAGATTTGGATTTTGACGCGGTAAATTATGATGAAGAGCTTGACGATGCGGACGCTTTATCTAAAAAACATGTACCTGAAGGCGTAGAGGTTTACGAGATAGGAGGACCGTTCTTTTTTGGCATAGCGGACAAATTAAAAGGCGTATTGGACGTAGTCTCAACTCCTCCCAAAGTCTTTATACTAAGAATGAGAAAAGTGCCGATGATGGACGAGACGGGATACCACGCGCTGGAGGAGTTTTACGACATGTGCAGAGCGAAAAACAGTATCCTGATACTTTCAGGCGTGTCAAAAGAGATAAAAAAGCGGCTTGAGAGAAAAGGAATGGATAAACTTTTGGGCGCGCAAAATATCACGAACCATATTGACGCCGCGCTTATCCGCGCCTCAGAAGTTTTAGAGTTAAATAGTGATAATATTTCAAATCACTAAATCGCTAAAAGGACTGTAAATGCAAAGAAAGCATATATATAATCCAAGCTCAAACGAGAGTTTAAACAACCGCAAAATTTTCGGCGGCAATCCGCACGGTATCTTAAACTTCACAAAAGCTAAATATACATGGGCGCTGAAACTTTGGGATGTCATGGAGGCAAACACTTGGTTTCCGCGAGAAGTTGATACGACAAACGACGTGGTAGATTACAACAAAAATCTTACGGTTTCCGAAAAACGCATGTATGATTTGGTCTGGTCGCAGTTAATCAGCATGGACAGCTTCCAAACCAATAATTTAGCCGACAATATCAACCCATATATTACTGCCCCCGAAGTAAATGCCTGTCTCGCGCGTCAAGCGTACGAAGAGGCAAACCACTCAAAATCTTATGCCGTCATGGCGGAGGCTATCTGCGACAATACCGATTTGATATACGAAATGGAAAAACACGACGATGTCTTGCGCAAAAAAAACGACTATATCTCAAGCGTATATGAACAGTTAGCGGGCGATGTAACCGAAGAGAAGATAGTACTTGCGATGTTCGCCAATCAAATATTGGAAGGTCTCTATTTTTACGCGGGATTTGCTTCTATATACTCTTTAGCGCGTGCGGGTAAGATGTTGGGAAGCGCGCAAATGATAAGATTTATCCAGCGCGATGAGATAACTCACCTGCTACTTTTTCAAAATATGATAAACAGCGTCCAAAAAGAGCGTCCAGAACTATTCACAAAAGAGCTTAAAGGCAAAGTCTATGAAATGTTCAAAATCGCGGGAGCCTTGGAGATAGAGTGGGGCAAATACATCACGCAAAATCAAATTATGGGTTTTACGGACGATATCATAGAGCAGTATATACAGTATTTGATAGACGAGAGATTGAAAGCTGTGGGATTTGAGAAGCTCTATAACGTAAAGCATCCTATTAAATGGGTAGATGATTTTTCGCGCTTCAACGACCAAAAAACAAACTTTTTTGAGGGAAACGTCAGTAACTACAGCAAAGGAAGTCTCTCTTTTGACGATTTTTAAAAGTGTGTATAAATGAGTGAATTTAACTCTAAAATCATAGCGCAAAAGTGCCAAAAATTGGCAGATGAGATATCCGCATGGGTAGAGCTTGACAAAGATACTTATAATGCGTTTGCGAGTATAGAACGGGAGATTTTTATCCCTAAAGGCTTTAGGCATCAATCTTATAAACTCAATCCGCTTCCTCTATCGCAAGACCAATGGATAAGTTCGCCTTTGACGGTTGCTAAAATGACTTTGGCGTTAGAGATAGATAAAAGTGTGGATTCTGTGTTGGAGATTGGCTGCGGGAGCGGTTATCAAGCGGCGATTTTGTCAAAACTCATAAGGCGGGTTTTTACCATAGAGAGGATAGAGCCTCTGCTTTTGGAAGCCAAAAAATGCTTCAAAACGCTTGGAATTTCAAATATACATGCAAGATTTGACGACGGACAAAAAGGGTGGAGGGATTACGCGCCGTACGATAGGATACTGTTTTCGGCATCAGTTAAAAAAGTACCGGAAACGCTGTTTGAACAACTTGGCGAAAACGGCATTTTGGTAGCGCCCATAGAGATACCCTCAAATCCTTCCGAACAAAATATCAGGCAATTAATTACTCAATTTATAAAAACAAAAGACGGCATAAGAGTAAAAACTTTGGAAGAGTGCTTGTTTGTGCCGATACTTGACGGGATAAGCAGATAAACGCGTCAAATCCCGCCTAACAGGCAATTTAAAATCGGGTTGAGCCGCGTATGCCCCGCTTCATGCGAAATCGGATAATCAATTTCGCTCTATCTCCTCTATCGCGCTCTTTTGTAAAAATGCCGAACGGCTGATATGTATTGGCTTAATGTAGTCGTCTATTTTTTTCAGCGCGGCGGCGTTTATGGAGATATTTATCCTCACGGCTTTTTCATGTTCGCTTGGTTCAAAGATGTGCCGTTTGTTCTCTATCGCGTCCTTGACATACTCCACAAAAGCCTCTCTTACGGCATATATCGCTTCGCTCGCGCTTTCGCCTTCGGAGTTTACATTTTTAAAGTCTTTATAGTACGCGAACCAGCTGTTTTTATCGCCTTTTTTTGCCCTTTTGATGACTATTTCGTAGTCCAAATCCATATAGTAGCTCAAATCCTTTTGCATTGTCAGCCTCCATGCGGCAGTTTTTACACAAATAATACATAAAATAGAATTAAATATTTATAAAGAATCATATTCCGTAAGTCCGTCATTTATCATTACATTGCGCAATAATTTGACATACTGCTCTCGGGTTTGCGAATAATTGATCATTTTTGAGCTTGCGGTAAGTCCGTCAAATTCGCTGCCAAGCAGAAAACGGAGGTTTCTAAAATCGGCGTACGCATTATTGCGGTTAAGGTTGAGCATATATGAATTTACAGACTCTTGCACAGAGTTAAAAACTCTAATTTTGTGCGTTTTACCTTCTTCTCTTTTTGCGGGTACAAGACCGTTTGTCACACTGTACGTCCATTGTCCAAACGCATTTTTAGCCTCTTTAAAAAATCTGCTTTTCCCCCAGCCCGTTTCTACCGCCGCCTGTGTAAGAGCGAGCGAAATCGGAACGGGAGCGACTTTTGCTTTGAAAGCTTTAGCGTCTTGTATAGAGTCTATATTATATTTTTTCGCCAAAAATTGAACGGCTTCTATCGTTTTGTTATCTATAGAGTTTAAATCTCCGCCGTTTTGAAAAGCTTCAAAAAAATCGTCTATAATTTTGCGCTCCAAAAAGATATTCTCATTAGCCTTTTGAATAAGAGGCAACATTCGCTTTACAAACTCTTTTTTTTGAGACATGCCGTTTTTTATCTTAAAAAAATCGTCCGTAAACGTTTCCGCTCCAAGCGGTATGAAGCAAAAAACGCATAATAGTAATAATTTAATTGCAAAGTTCATCCAATTCCTTATTAAGATTTGCCGCAAATATAAATCTTACTCTGCCTTTAAACAGAATTTTCCCATCTTTTACGCATAAAAAAAGCGGCTCTTTACTTTTTGGTATTACAGTTGTTTTGCGAGCCGCGAAACCCAGATTAAAAGCCGTAAAAAACGCCGCCGCCATGCCTGTTCCACAAGCGAGCGTCTCATTTTCTACGCCGCGTTCATAAGTGCGCACGAATAATTCGTCAGCGTTTTTAATTGTCATAAAATTTACGTTTGCATTGTAATTATAGCGCATTTTTCGCGCGATATCTAAATCAAATATATCACAATTATTAACGATTGTTATTAAATGCGGGACTCCCGTATCATATGCATGCCATGTAAAACCAAATTTTTCAAAAGGTTCGGCAAGTTTTTTAGGTTCCGTTAATTCTACCTCCGCCATATCTTTATCTACTTTTGCGTTTATAACGCCCGCATCCGTTAAAAAACGCATGTTTTTCGGCGCGATATTATTAACAAATGCGTAATGAGCGCATGCTCTTGAGCCGTTGCCGCACATGGAAGCCGTACTTCCGTCGCTGTTATAAAACTGCCATTCAAAATCATACTCATCGCTGGGCAATAAAACAATCAATCCGTCCGCGCCGACGCCTTCATGTCTGTCGCAAAGTATTTTGGCTAACTTTGAACGGTCTTTTTTTAGGGCAGCATTAAATATCACAAAATCATTCCCGTTCGCGCTGTATTTACTGACTATCATGTAGTGCGTTCCTTCAAAATTTTTATAAACTTTTCAACCTCTTTTTGCAGATGCGCCGAATCTTTAGAGTTGTCTATCACAACGTCCGCCATCGCTCTTTTTTGTTCTATATCAAGCTGTGCGGCAATTCTCGCCTTGACCTCTTCTTTTTTTAATCCGTCTCTTTGCGTCAATCTTTTTATCTGCTCCTCTTTGGGCGCGTAAACGACTGCCGTAAGAGCGCTTTTATAAATTCCGCTTTTTTCAAAAAAGAGAGGAATATCCACTATAAAAGGTTTTTTTTGCCTTTTTAAATATGCCGCTTTTGTTTGTATCGCTTTATATATATCCTCATGTAAAATGCGCTCCAAAGCTTCTCTTTTTCGCTTGTCGTTAAAAATCAACCCTCCAAGCTCTCTTCTTTTTACTCTGCCGTTTTCTACAAATTCGCCGCCAAACGTATCCGAAATTTCAGCGGCTTTTTTGTCTAATATCTTATGCGCGATTTTATCGGCGTCTATAATACTAAAACCATTTTCCAAAAGTATTTTACATACGCTGCTTTTGCCGCTTGCTATGCCGCCTGTCAATATAATAAATTGCAAAAATGCGCCTTTTTAGAGTAAAAAAATTTATGAGGATTTTATCATTTTTTCGCTAAAATCGCTACATTTTTGAGGAAAAATTATGAGCGATATGATTAGTTATAAAGAAGCCGGCGTAGATATAGACGCAGGCAATAAATTTGTAGAGTGTATAAAACCGATAGTCAAATCCACATTCAATAAAAACGTTATCGGCGGCATAGGTTCGTTTACGGGCGCATACGAATTGCCCGAAGGATATAAAAAACCGGTTATACTAAGCGCGACAGACGGCGTGGGAACAAAACTAAGGCTTGCCATAGAATCAAAAAAACTTGATACGGTCGGCATAGATCTTGTAGCGATGTGCGTAAATGATTTGATATGCAATTTTGCAACGCCGATGGTTTTTTTGGATTATTATGCGACCGGAAAATTAGATATTGATTCTTCTTTGGAAATCATGAAAGGCATCGCGCAGGGCTGTGTGCAGGCAGAAACGGCTCTCATAGGCGGCGAAACAGCCGAAATGCCGGGCATGTATCATGGCGATGATTTTGATTTGGCCGGTTTTGCGGTAGGCATAGCCGAAAAAGACGAGATAGACAGAAATGCAAAAATAAAAACGGGCGACGTTCTTATCGCGCTTCCAAGTTCGGGCATCCACTCCAACGGCTACTCTCTTGTGCGAAAAATATGTTTTGATAAATTAAATATGAGATTTGACGAACCGTTCGGCGAAAAGACGCTTATAGAGACGCTGCTTGAGCCTACGCGCATATATGTGAAAACATTTAAACTATTAAAGCAGAGCATTAACGCGCTCGCGCATATCACAGGAGGCGGTATTGTAGAAAATTTGCCGCGCGTACTGCCTTTGGGTATGCAGGCGAGAATTTATAAAAACAGCATAAAAAGATTGCCTGTATTTGACTTTTTGAGTAAATATGTGAGCGAGGAAGAGATGAATCGCACATTCAATATGGGCGTTGGTATGATTTTGGTGGCAAATCCTTTAAACGTAGATACCATACTTGCTCAAACGGACGGATATATTATAGGGGAAATTTCAGGCGGCGAACGTAAAGCGTTGATGATTTAACCTCATGAAAGCTCTTTTGTTGTGTATATTTGTGGCTGCTTTTGCCGCCGACAACGATTCAAACAGTTTGGCAAATGCGCTCTATTCGGATAATTTAAGCTTGGGCGTTATTGACCAGCAGGGCGTTTTTTTTGTAAATTATCCGACAATAAAGCAAGAGAATGACAATTTTATGAGTTTTAAATCGGGAACGTCAACATTTCGCTTTACGGGAATCGGACTTTTAGAATCCAACTATAACCCCATGCACATGGACGTTAAAGACCCCGCTTTTATGTTCAATATAAAATTGAACGGCGATAATAGCGTAGAGATAGGCGGCGGCGTAAGAAATTTGAATTTGGGCGATTGGACTGATTTAGTGAATGAAATAATAGATAAAAAAGAAGAAAGTAGATAAAGATTGTGTATAAATTGATTAAAGGCGCAGATTATGAAAGAGAATAAAATATTATGGTTTATCATGTTTTTTGCATGGATTGTCGCTCTTACGGCAACTCTTGGAAGTCTGTTTTTTAGTCAGATAATGGGTTTTCCTCCTTGTACGATGTGCTGGTATCAGCGCATTTGCATGTATCCTTTAGTTGTTATATTTTTAATAGGACTTGGCAGATATGATAAAACCGCCGCTCTTTACGCCGCGCCTCTCGTTACTGTAGGCTGGGGCTGGGCATTTTACCATACGCTTTTGATTGCGGGCGTAATATCGGAAGAGTTAGCTCCGTGCATGCTCGGCGTTCCTTGTTCTACCGCGTATCTTAACTGGTTTGGATTTTTGGATATTCCGATGTTGTCGTTAGCGGCTTTTACGCTTATAGCGATTAGTTTGATATTTTTTTATATAAAGGGGTTTAAAAATGGCTTCCAAAAAAAAGGGTGAATTCAGCTTAAAATTTGTTATATCTCTGCCGCTCATTGCCGCATTGATACTGTTTGCAGTAGGCGCGTATTTTTATAATTTAAACAAATCTCAAAATGAAAAATCTCAGGCAGAAACATTATTGGTGCCTGAATATGCTTATATTGCGGGCAATAAAGATGCAAAAGTTACAGTTGTAGAATTTTTTGACCCCGCATGTCCCGCATGCGCCGCAAAAGCTCCGTCGGTAGCCAGAATTCCTGAACTGTACAATTATCAAGTGCGCGTAGTTTACCGCTCTTTAGCGTTACATAACGGTTCGGATTTGGTACTCTCTTTGCTTGAGGCGGCAAAAGAGCAGGGCAAATTCAAAGAGGCGTTAGCGGCTTTTAGCGCGTATTATACAAATTGGTTTGTAAATAATAAAACGGACGCTTTTACCGCATGGGGCGTTTTGGAGAAGTCGGGCGTGGATTTGGAAAAAGCAAAAATCTTTTTGGACAACAATCAAGCCAAAATAGACGATATGCTGCGCCAAAATATGGAAGATGCCGCCGCTCTTGAGGTGGATTCTACCCCGACATTTTTCGTAAACGGCATAAAAATAAAACAAAATGAGCTTATCGCGGCGATAGAGAGTGAACTAATCAAAAGTTACGAAGGCGAAAAATGAAAATTATATCCGCGACACTGCTGATAGCGGCTATTTTGATGGGCGCGGCGGCTTATTGGTACAAAAGCAAAACAGACGAAAAGAGGGTGGGTGTGATACAAAGTATGCTTGTGCGCGATTATTCGCTTTGGGACGGAGGCGAAGAGGCTAAAGTCGTTTTGGTGGAATTTTTTGACCCTGCATGCGAAACATGCGCGCAATTCTATCCGCTTGTAAAAAATTTGCTTAAAACATATAACGACAGACTTAAAGTTGTGTATAGATATGCTCCGCTTCATAAAAATTCAGATGCCGTAGTAACTTTATTGGAAGCGATAAGAGAGCAGGGCGAGTTTGAAAAAGCTTTGGAGATGCTCTTTAAAAATAGAGATGTATGGGTAAAAAATCATATATCCAAACCTGAATTTGCCGCGTCTTTATTGAGGGCGGGCGGCATAGATGTTAATAAAGCTTTAAATAACATGGAAAGCTCCGACGCCTTGGAACATGTACGACAAGATATCGCGGATGCCAAAACGCTTGGCGTAACTATGACGCCGGAATTTTTTGTAAACGGCAGACGCCTTGAAAAATTCGGTTACAATGAACTTGTAAAGCTCATTGAAGAGGAGATGGAAAGGGCGTATTAGCCCCGCCCGCATGCTCTCTATTTCAAATTTGTAAAACTCAAGGGCAGCGATAACTCTTTTGCGCGTACTACTTTGATGCAGGCTTGCAAATCGTCTATGGATTTTCCGACGACTCTTACCACATCGCCTCTTATGGACGCCTGCAC
>JAIRNE010000084.1 GCA_031258205.1 Campylobacteraceae bacterium | reverse complement strand
CAGCTATAACTACGCCGTCTTTTAACAATTTGCCCTCATAAGGCAGTACTTCTATAATATCTCCTGTTTTTAAGCCGTCTACATTCACCTCTATGGGCAATGCTCCGCTGTCTTCTGCAGTATTGAAAAATATAGGCGCGATGGTACTTCCGAGTATAACGCCGCCCGTTCTTTTGTTGGGAACAAAAGGTATGTCTCTTCCTATGTGCCATTGTATGGAGTTAATGCCCGACTTCCTGCTGCTGCCCGTTCCTACGACATCGCCCACATAAGCAACTTCGTATCCTTTTTCCTGCAGCTCTTTTATCTGCTTTAGGGCTTCGGGCATCTTTTTGTTGAGCATGGCATTTGCATGCAGCGGGATATCGCTTCTTGTAAACGCTTCGCTTGCAGGACTCAAATCGTCTGTATTTGTCTCTCCGTTTACCTTTAAAACGGCAAGTTTTATATTTTTAGCAAGCGGCTCTTTGGAAGTAAACCATTCGGCGTTTGCCCATGAGAGCAAAACGTCTTTGGCAAATTTATTTGTTTTTGAGAGTTTTTCTATATCTTCAAATGCATCATAAACCAAAATGATATGCTTAAGCTCATCGCTTGCGGCGCGAGCTACGCTCTCATCTTCACTTGAGAGAGCCTTTACCAAAGGCGCTACATTGTAACCTCCGAGCATAGTCCCTAAAATCTTTATCGCATGAAGCTTTGAGATGGAGGTACACTCTCCGTCTATTATTTCGCTTAAATATGCCGCTTTTATGTATGCCGCTTCATCAACTCCGGGCAGTATTCTGTTTTCTAAAAGTTCTAATAAAAATTTGCTCTCTTTGTCCTCATTTTTTAACAACAAAATAAGTTCCGCAGTCTGTTTTGCATTTAAAGGCAGTGGCGGAATGCCCTCTTTGCTCCTTTGCTCTTCAATCGCTCTGTACTCTTTTAAAAAATTATTCATGTATTATCCTTACTGCTAAATTTTGATAGCATATAATATCAATATTTCATCGCAATCGGATAAAAATTGTTTTATTTTTGTCGGATTTGACGCATTATGTATCAAATCTTTACACTACAATATCTCTTTGACCTTTGCTGTTAGGCGGAGTTAAAACGCCCATATTTTCAAGCTGTTCTATTATTCGCGCGGCACGGTTGTAGCCTATTTGAAGTCTTCTTTGAATATAACTGATGGAAGTCTTTTGCTCCGTCAAAACTATGCGCTTAGCCTCTTCAAAAAGTTCGTCAATCTCATCATTGTCGGCATATTCGCCGCCGCTGTAAGAGCCGCCGATCATTTCGCTGTTATCCTTCAAAAAACTCTCATCATAATTTGTCGGACGCTGCGCTTTAAGATAGTCAACTATACGCTCTATCTCATGTTCGCTTGCATAAGGCGCGTGAAGTCTTATAACGCCGCTTGTTCCCGGAGGCGTAAATAGCATATCTCCGCGTCCTAAAAGCGATTCGGCTCCCTGCGTGTCAAGTATGACTTTACTGTCTATCCTTTGTCCTACTTTATAACTTATTCGAGACGGAAGATTTGCTTTGATGATACCCGTTACAACATCAACGGAGGGGCGTTGCGTAGCGACTATAAGATGAATGCCGGCAGCTCTTGACATTTGAGCAAGTCTTGCTATATAAACTTCCACATCCTTGCCGCTTGTCATCATAAGGTCTGCTAATTCGTCAATAATTACCACTATATAAGGCATTGTTTCACTGCCTTCAATTTTTATTTTTTCATTGTAGCTTTCTATATTTTTGGTTTTTGAATGACTCATTATCTTATATCGTCTCTCCATCTCGGCTACCATATTGGAAAGAGCGATAATGGCTTGTTTTGAATTTGTAATAACAGGCGTCAAAAGATGCGGTATATCGTTATATATGGAAAATTCAAGCATTTTCGGATCTATCATCATAAGACGCAAAGTATCGGGCGAATTTTTATACAAAAGCGATATAAGCATAGCGTTAATACCGACGCTTTTACCGCTTCCTGTGGTTCCGGCTATCAAAAGGTGCGGCAGTTTTTTGAGGTCCGTTACGAAAGGATTGCCTACTATGTCTTTTCCAAGCGCGATGGTAAGCAGCGAGGAGGATTTTTTAAATATATCGCTCTCTAACACCTCTTTTAAATATATTGTCTCTATATGTTTATTTGGTATCTCTATCCCTATAACATCTTTACCGGGTATGGGAGCCTGCAAACGGATAGTCTGCGCCATTAACGCCATTGCCAAATCATCTTGCAATGTAAGTATTTTTGAAACTTTCACATGCGGAGCGGGCTTAAATTCAAACGTCGTAACTACAGGTCCGGCATAAGTTCTTACAACATCTCCGTCAATTTTGAAGCGTCTTAATTTATCAAGCAAATCCGAAATTTTTCTATCTATTTCGCTCTCATTGATATGCGCCGTGCGTTTTGGCGGATCGGACAAAAAGTCTATTTGAGGAAGTCGGTAATCTTTCGGCTTTGGCGTACTGCCAAGTTCTATTTGAGATAAAAGTTTTTTATTTTCAGCTAACTCGCTTACCACTTCAACATGGACTGTGCCGCTGTGCATTTGGTCATGCTCATCAACTTCCGTTATAACAAACGGGGCTTTTGGCGAATTATTTTCTCTATTTTCGTCAAATTTAATATCGTCATCATCTTTTTTTAAACGCGTTTTTTTTGAAGATTTTCTATAAATAGCGGGGTCGTCAAGCGCGTTTAGCATTTCATCTTTAAAAAATATATCATCTGCGATATCTTTTCTCTCCTTTGAACTGCGTATAAAGTTATCAACCGCTTTGCTAAAAACTCTCTTGATAAACGCTATCATATCTTCAAATTCAAAGCCGAATATCACGCTCAAAGACAATACGCCCACAGCCACGATAAATACCCAAACGCCGAATGTTCCTATAAAAAAGCTAAGAGTATCTACAATAGAGTAACCCAGCAGCCCCCTATATGTTTTGTCTGACAATACGGACGCTTGAAACATCAAAATCGTGAAAAACAGCAGCGCTATAGCTAAAAAAACTTCTGCTTTGCGCATATTTATCATAGGATATTTATAAAAAAAATATATCGGTATCGTAAGCAAAAACGGATAAACATATGCGAAAATCCCAAATATCTCTTGATTCCAAGCGCCGATTGCCGTACCGTATGAACCTACCAAAGACGTATCCGTAGCCATAGTAGCTATACCAAAAAAAACCAAAACGGCAATGCAGATAATCAAAAACACTTCTTTTAAAATAGTATATCCTTTATGTGCTTTTCAAGGCAGAATTATATCTAACTTTGCTTTATAAGCAAATTTTATATGGATTTGGGCGCGAAAAAACAGATTATTTTACAAATAAAAAAATTGCGAACGTGCATTTTTTTCCAAAGCTTATCTAAAAAATAATAAAAAGTGCGTTTTATACCCATTTTTTCGCATTTTCTTACATTTTTATACAAAAAATTCTTGTCTTTTATAAAAAAAAATTGTACAATTGAGCTATATTTCTTTCATAAGGATAAAAAATGAGTAAAGTTGAGTTTATTCAGGCAGTTTCAGAGAAAGCCGGTCTTTCCAAAAAAGATACTCAAAAAGCGGTTGATGCTGCTCTTGAAGTTATCAAAAACGCACTTACAAAGGGCGAAAGCGTAAGCTTTATCGGATTCGGAACTTTTAGCACAACTACGCGTGCGGCAAGAAAAGCGAGAGTCCCTGGTACTACAAAAGTTGTTAATGTCCCAGCAACTAAAGCCGTTAAATTCAAAGTCGGCAAAAAATTGAAAGAGAGCGTAGCTAAAGGCAAATAATAGAGTTTGTTTATTTGAATTGACACAAGGGTTGTGCTAAAAACTACATTAGCCGATCGTTGGAGTTATTTCAAATTCTATATTTCTATCATAAAAGCTTAAGAACAATCTGTTCTTAAGCTTTTTTTTTATATATTTCCATTTCTGTTTTTTTACAAATGCCTGAGTGGTGGAATTGGTAGACACGCCAGACTCAAAATCTGGTGGTAGCGATATCGTGTCGGTTCGAGTCCGACCTCAGGTACCATTTTAAAATCCCAAAACGTCCTTCAAATCGCCTCTTTTAAAACTTCTTGCGTCCCGTTAAATCCATATAAATACTTATACATTCTGATTTCTTTATGGTCTTTTTTGGGGTATCCTATAAAATTTTTCCAAGATATCTTAAATAGGCGTAAAAATATGTGGGGGCTTATTTTGTATTTTGATTATTTCCAAAAGCAGTATTTTTATTCCAAAAAGCTTTTAAAATTCCCAAAAATTTTTAAATTTTATTCCAAATTTCAAGAAATAACTTTTACGACTTTAGCGAAAATTTTAAATACAGACTGGTCGTGAGGATATAGTTCTCCTGAATCAATACGCGAGGCGTAGGGACATAGTCGGCGGTGAGGATAATCAGCCAATTGACTGTTTTTATCCTTATCAAAAAATACGTTTTAAGGAGTAAAAAATGGAAGGCATAATACTTTTTCTGTTATTTATGCTGTGGAGCGCATTTTTTTGCCTGACGATTAAGCTCTACTATAACAGAGTTTGAGTTTATTTTTTGGTTTTGTAATTGGCGACGGTTGTTTGTTTGGAACTGCCTTTGTATCTCCATCGTTAAAACTTTTAGTAACTTGCACGATTATTTTTGGTTTTTCGGCGGTAACTACAAGCTGAACAGTTGCTTTGTCAGCTTTAGTTTTTTGTCCGACATGGTGGCATCTCCTTTCATAAGATATAAAACACTAAATATAGTATAGAGAAAAAAACGAGTGCGATAAAAGCCACAGATAGTACTCTCACAACTTTGGCTCTTTTGGTAACAGCATCTCTATCAAAACCGAAAGTTTCAATAGACATTTCTATTGATAATATAGTGCCCTTTGCATGAGTAGTAGCAATATTCATGAAATCATTTTCCTGCATTGAACCATAACCTATTTCTGCACTCTTATAAATAGAATAAATGCAATAAGTTATAGAAAAAACAACAAAAAACAAATATTATTGGCATAAAAACTATAAGAGGGTTACTATACAAAAGGGAGTCAAAAGAGTCATATAACTTAAATATTGCTGCCCAAAATAATGAGGCAGGGTTATTATGCTGAACCAAAAAGCGAACTCTCCCTGTTAGTTCCTATCCTGCAGTCTCTCCAAACACAAAACGAAACTATCCTCAAACTCTTACAGGAAAAGCCCTCAGCATTCTCTTACATAGACAAACCCTCCTCAAGATTGTCATTGCGCCGTCTTAGCAACGAGGAGAAGTTTATAGTTAAGGTGAGAGACATCTTAAGGGAAAGCGAGGGACTGAAACAGTTTGAGCTTTTATCTGCGCTTGGGCGTAGAAAAGACGACAGGACGGTTTTAAGATGGTTGCATGGCTATGACGGCATCTACTGGAGAGCAAATGTAGTTGGCGCAATTTCACCAACTTATAGCTACTCTCTTATAGAGGAGTAACAGATGCAAATGGATATGGACGCAAGAGACGAACTTAGCAGAATAACTACGGCTTTGGAAGCGTTAGCAAGGCTTATGAGCATTGCGGATGTAAGAGAGGAGGATTATATCCTGGGTATTTTTATGATTATAGACTTTATCAATGAGCGGCTTGTAAATATGGAAAAAGCGCAAAAAAAGAGATTTTATGACGGCTTAGGCCAATAAACTCTCCAACTTCTTATTCAGCGCATTCTCCATTAAGACAACAAGCTTATCAGAGAGTGCGCCATCATCCGTTATCGGTAAAAACCGTCTTTTTGCTATCTTTTTACTGCTACTTCCAAACTGATGAACCGCAGGATAGGCATAACCTTTTGCCGTTGCGTTTGTACCTATAAAAGCGGTATTATCCTTAACATCCCATGTCGTATTATCCTGCAAAGTTCCATCATGATAGAGTATCCTGCCTTTACCCTTTTTAGCCTTAAGGGTTGCGTCTGAGAGTTTTTTCCATTTGACGCCTGTTACGGGATCACTTTCCGTCTCATACGCCTTTACCACTTCATTGTAAATCGGTCTTGCGATATGTTCTCCCAGTATGTTTTTTGGATTTTTAGCAAAAATCTGAATATTATGAAAAATCCTATTTATATTCTCCAAACCTTTTACTGTAATTAACATCATTTGCCTCCATTTATGGTATAATATTCCAAATTTACAAGAAGTAATGTGCTGTTGCGTAGGCAATGCGGGCGATGCCATGGAGAGCAACACACTAACCCCGCTTTAATTCTTCTTGTAAATTAACTTTTCTATCCTCTTTTTATTTAAATTGACTTCTCTATCTATAAAATACAAAGTTATCCCCTGCGTTTTATCTTTTAGGTATTCAAACATAGCTACAAGAGCTTTTTTATCTCCGTTTTTTGTCTTATAATATTTAAAAAACTTTTTGAGTATTCTATGCTTTTTATACATCCTCTCTTCATCGTAACTGAATAAATTATCTGTTTCAAGGTATATCTCGTCAGGATTTTTAATGACTTTGCTAAATTCATTTAGATACAAATGTCTATCCATTTTTTTAATTTTAGAAATTCCCGCACCCGTTTTAAACAACTCATCATTGATTGTAAGCGGGTCTCCTATCTTGTCTATAAACATTCCCCCGCTCTTGCCTAATCCTAAAGATTTGAAAAACTCCCTTTTTAACTGTTCGTCCGTCCTCTCTTCGTATTTTTGTTTAGGTACAATTGTCGGCAGTTCGTCCATACTCTTATCTAAATCCATTTTTGTTAATCTATTGCCGCTATAACTCCATGTCCTCTTATCGTACGCAAAGTCAGCTCCTGCAATATCTGGGATATTTTCTGTTATTATTGGCAATCCTAACGCTTCGCACTCCTCTTTTGTGTGCCACGTAACAAAGCATTTGCAATTCCAATCGCACATAGGTAAATTCTTTTCCCAGAATTTATGGTCTTTATGCATAACTTTACCGTGCATCTTTTTGTGGCTGTTGCGGGAGAACGGTAAAAGTTTAGAGTGGTATTGTATATACACCGCATCCTCAAAACTCTCTGCTTGCTTGTATTTGCCGTTATGATAACTCATTCTTATATTTGTTTCGTATATTGTTTTTAGTCTGCGGCTTCCTACATGTATCTCTTTTACCTCGCCGGTCTTGGGATCAACACTGTCTACCTTACCGTACCAGCCATACTGCTTAAGAGTAGGTTTTATATTTTTTTTCCATTCGCTAAATCCTATACCCTCTTTCATGGCTTTCGCAAGGGATTCATGCATATCATTCAGCAAATCAGCTCTTGTAACTTTTGCAATTGTAAAGGCTTTATTGTGCGCTTCGTGCATCATCTCTTTATAATCATATGTAAGCTTTAAGCCTTTACCTTTAAAATAGTCTAACGCTTTATCAAAAGGCATTTGGAGGTCAAATTTTACGGTATCTTTAGGAGGCATTTTATTCTACTTTGCGCTAAAAGAGCCAAACAGTGCGGCATTTGGCAGGACTATTGCTAAGAGTTTTTCTATCTGCTCAAAGTTTAAATCTTTGTAGTGTTCAAGTATTACTTCCTGCGCCTCTTCGTAAGTTTCGCAACTCTCAAATATGCTTTCTATCTTTTGCAGTATCTCCTCTTCGCTCTGTTCACTCAAGAGCTTATCTACTGCCTTATCAATATCATCTTTTAAAAGCCCTTTAAAGGCATTATTATCGTCTTTTAAAATCCTTTTATTTTCTACTTTTATATCCTTTTTTATATCTTCTTCAAACTCTCTTGCGTCGTATTCTTCTACCGTAATATTGTAAGTGCTTTCTATATACTCTTTTGTGGGTTTATAACCCATATCGTAAATCGTTTTATCTCTTGTGGCAAGTTGGATTTTATTATCTCCTTGCAGATAAAGCTGTGCAGAGCTTAGTATAGACGAACTGTATAACCTCCTTGACGTCCTAAACGGCAACGGCAAAGTACAAGAGCGCATAAGCGGTATCCGTCCCCGTACAAAAAAGAAAAAAACGACTGAACGCCTTACGGAGAAGCAGGAAGCCTATATAAAAAAGCTTTGGGATTTAGAACCCGACAAGCGCGGCTTAGTAGTCGTAACTAAAGAGCTTGCAGACTTTAGCCTTAGAACTTTAGGATTTAGGTTTTTGTACATTAATCATCTAACTGTAGTACAAGCCAATAAGCTTATAACAGGAAGCGAATACCTAAAAGGCATTAAAACGCATAAAACAAAAAAAGAGGGGTAAAAAATGATATGTCCGTACTGCGCACATGAAAAAACAGAAGTGTTAAGCACAGTAAAGGGAACTAAGAATGAACGTTTTAGGAGATGCAAAAAGTGCGGCAAAACATTTCAAACGATAGAAGCAATTAAATTTGAGAAGTATTGGGAGGAGTATGCAAAAGAGACGTGGGACGATAAAAAGAAATCACCCCTTTGATACCTCCTCCTTTAAAAACTCCTCTATGATATCTTCTATCTCCCCTACGACAGCTTTTAACATCTTACCTTTTTTTATAGGCAGGAACGGACGAGCTGGTATCTTGACCTTTTTACCTCTGCCTGCCATTCCTCCAAATTGATGGATAGCGGCATATTCAAGATTTGTACCTACAACCACCTTTTCTTTTGCGACTTTCTTTTTAAAGCTTCTCGAGAGTGCGCCGCTATCGTGTAGTATTGCCTTCTTAAACTCTTTATCCTTTTTAATTGCATTTAATCTGTGCTTTGCGAGCTCTTTTGTCTCTTTATTTTCTTTCCATTTTTTACCCTCAGGACTTCTCTCATTCTCAAAGCTCTCCCCGATAACATTTTTAAGATGTTCTCCTATCGTGCTTAACAGGTTTTGCTGTTTGGAGGCAATCAGCAATAGATTTTCAAGAGGCTTTGTATTTACATTTATAATTTTTACTTCCATTAACATTTCTCCTTTTAAAAGTGGTATAATAAGAACAATTTATGCAGAGGCGATTCCAGACTGGGATTCCTGCAAGGAGCTTGCCACTCCCCAAGAATAAGCGAAACTTCGGTGTATGTCTGTTCCGAAGCCTGCGTAAAAGGGCTGGCAACCCTAAATCTTTATCTCTTTCCCCTTTCTTAATAACCTCTGTTTTGTTTTTTCTATGTTTTTGCTTTTAATTAAGTGCATAGAGACTAAATAAACCTCTTTTTTATTTTCTGTCGTTTTTATTGTTGTTTCATAAATCTTGCCAAGTTTTTTAAGCAACAGTACTTTGAATTCACCCTCCTGCACTGCAAATAGCGTATTATTTTGCATATATTTTACGAGATAATAATCAAATGCCGTTATTTCTGGATGGTGAGTATGAGATACTAAAGTGTCTTTGCTTAAAAATATCTCGCTGGACTCTGTTTTAAGAGCGGATTTTAATTTTGGCGCAAGAGGAGACAGGGCAAAGTTACCCTTAGGGTTTGCTATGAACTTCTTTAATTTAGCCCACCTTTTGCGCTCAGCCGCTAACTCCCACAAGCTCTCCTTTAGATAACTTCTTATAAGTTTATCGGGGTCGTTTACGTCTATGATCCTATTTACCTTCTGCTCTATTACTTTAGCAAGGGTATTGTCTCCGCTTCCCTCCAAATTCCTCGTATCGTAATTCCAATCCTTATCTGCTTTAAACCATTTTGGGGGATATTTGGCTATTGTCCAGCCTCTTTTTTCTATCTGTCCTTTTGTATAGGCAAACGTTTTACAGCGGCAGTTCCAGCCGTTAGGGGGATAATTGTTTTTCCAAAAGCTGCTGTTTCTATGCAGGATAAGTCCGTGCAGTTTCTTATGCATATCTCTCGTGCGGCTGTCCATAATGGCAACATATCTTAGGTATTCCGCTCCGCTTGAATACTGTTCATTGGCACGTGTTTGCGCATCCATAACAGACATATTGGTGCGGTATATGGTTTTAAGCCTGCTCTTGCCTACCTTAAACTCTCTGACTTCTCCTGTTGTTGGATTGAAATACTTTTTTTCTCCCCACCACCCTTTTTTCTTTAATGTTGGAGTTATCTCTTTTGCCCAGCTCTCAAAACTCTTACCCGATTTTTGCGCCTTTAAAAGAGAAGTTTGTATATCTAAAAGTAAATCCGCTTTTGTAACTTTAGCAACCGTAAAAGCCCTATGATGCGCTTCAAACATTATCTCGTCGTAGTTATAGTGCAGTTCGGGTTTCTTTTTAAGCAAGTATGTAAGGTTTTGTTCAGGCGGCAGATTAAAACTAAACATTTTTAAACTTTGCTGTCCATTGCCAATATTCCGCTGTTTGCTATTGCATTTGTTAATTCATCTTCCAATTCGTCAAACTCTTCGCCTTCATATTCGTTCATTATAATTTCGTACGCCTCTTCATAAGAGCCGCTTTGACGCAGTATCTTTGCAAGCTTAATGGATATATTGTTTTCTCCTACTTTTAACTCTTCTATGCCTTTATCTATTTTTGTAAGAGGTTTATTGCTTTCTTTTGCGTTTAATTCTCTCCTGTTTTGCTCGTAAGACACAGACTCTTTTTTAGTTATGCCTTGAATTTTGAATACCGTCTCTATATGTTCAACAGGTATCTCATAGCCTGCTTGTGAAAGGTTTAGATATACTCTGCTTAAAAGTTCCTCGTCTGTTTCGTCTCCTGTGTCAAACTCAAATTTAAAAGGCTTTGCGGTTCCGAAATTTAGACTCACAACAAGAGCCAGAAAATTGTTAATTGTAACGCTTAACAGTTTTGCATCAAACTGCAGATAATCCTTTCTCCTGTTATCATGCACTTTTGCCATTGCGTAAGAGCCCTTCTCCTGCGTATTGCCGCTTAACACGTTTCCTATTACCATGCTGCTTATCGCATTGTCGCAGTATTTGATAAATTCAAGAAAATCGGGTTTTGCTCCTTTGCCTTCAAGCAGAGTTATTAAAGTCTCTTTTGGAAATATGGCGGCAGAACCTGAACGTAAGTTTTGGATTTGCTTTAAAAGCTCTTTTATCTCCTTTTCATCCGAGCTGTCATATTGAACTATAATAGGAGGTACTCCTAAGTTTTCATAGTAATTCATATTTGAAGTAATTACGGCATGCTTAATAAGGCAGATAAACAGAAGCTTACGCATAAGAGCATAATCTGTTATATTGCCGCTGTCGCTTGGATGAAAATGCATCAATAGTTTTTGCGGCAGAGACAAAGGATCTATCTTTGTAGAGCTTGTCTGCTGTAATAAAAGTTTTTCATCTTGCCATCTGAAAAATCGTGGATGTATATTGTTAAACTTTACAGGCGCGATAAGCGCAATGGAGGCTACATTTAAACTTAAAGTATTAGACGCAAATCTATTCTTAGCGTTAGGTCTTAACACTTACCAAAACAGAATACCTATTGTGTTTAAAGGAAGCATAAAACAAGATGGGCAGATAAAGCCGATTTCAGGAGCTCTTACGGGAGATTGGGAGAGTTTAAACCCGTCCGAATTCAGCGCAGGAAGCGAAGTAGAAACAGAGGTAAAGATACAGGTGCATTTTTATGAATTAAACATAGACAATCTGCCCGTTATCTTAGTAGATGCAAAAAACTATATTTGTATGATTGGCGGCGTTGATTATTTAGCTGATATGCGAAATAATCTAATGTAAAGGGCGTTTAAAACGCTCTTTTAAAACACTTTAAAAAGGATAAAAAATGGCAAGAGTAAAAACGGTAAAACTTCCCGTTAAAGGGGAAGAGATAACCTTTAACGCACCAACGGTTGGGGTCGTAAGAGCGGCAATGGAAAATAAAAACGAAATGGCGCAATCCGTTGCGATAATAGCTAAATGCTGCAATTTAACCGAAAAAGAGGTTGACGTATTGGACATCAGCGATTTTATGGTGTTAAACGGTGTCTTAAAAGATTTTTTGCCGGGCGTAGAGTAAGCGTAAATGAGGAGTGTATAGCTTTAACGGCTTATACTCTGCATTTTAGCTACACAGAAATATGCGGTATGGACGTTTTGGAATTTACAAAGTTTGTAGAGATTTCGGAACGGATACTAAAGACCAAAAATGGTAGCAATTAAAGCACTGAGTATGGATGTAGGAATTAGAAGGACAAGAGATGCACCTATGGCTTCAAAGAAGCCGCCTGTATATACATAGCACGCCAAGAGCAAAAGTATGTATATACCAAATATCCCAGCTTCCGCTGAAATTCTAATTCGTCTTTTTTTTCTTTTAATTGTTTCCATGCAGATATTATAACACAAGGTTTGTAAATATGAAAGATATTGCGGTAGGAATTACTTTAGGCTTGGCGGTAAGCGGGCTTAGAGAGTTTATGAATACAAATAAAAGCTTTGATGCCCTTAGAAAACTTGCAAAGCAGACAGATGCCGGAGTTAAAGGGCTTAGTGCAACACTTGTTTCTTACCGTAAAAATCTTGTAAAAATTGACGCTGCACAAAGAAAAATGACCGATGCAAAAAATCAACTTTTTAATATGAAAAATCTTATTATGGGAGGAGCTATTGCCGCGCCTTTTAAATTAGCAATTGATTATGAGAGCGCAATGGCAGACGTAAGCAAGGTTGTTGATTTTGCAAATAAAGAAGAGGAAAGCCTGTTTGCAAACCAAATAAAACATTTAACAAGAGATATACCCTTAGCTGCTACTGACCTTGCCGCAATTGCAGCCGCAGGCGGACAAATGGGTATAGCAAAAGAACAGCTTTTAGACTTTACAAAGATAACAGCAAAAATGAGTACGGCATTTGATATGAGCGCAGACGAGGCGGGAGAGAGTATAGGTAAAATAATGAATGTCTATAAGCTTAGCATAGAAGAAGCCGAAAGTTTAGGCGACGCTATGAATCACTTGTCTGATAATTCCGCATCAAAAGCAAGGCAGATAGTAGAAGTTATGCAGCGCATAGGCGGTAATGCCAAAGTTTTTGGATTAGCCAGTGAGGAGGCGGCAGCTCTATCATCAACAATGTTATCTTTAGGTAAATCTCCGGAAGTTGCAGGTACAACAATCAACAGGCTTTTATCCGTTATGGCTACCGCTCCAAAGCAGGGTAAACAGTTTCAAGATGCGCTTGTAAAAATAGGAATAGATGCCGAAACATTAAAAGAGACAATAGAGACAAATCCTCAGGCTGCGATAACAGACTTCTTAGAACGTCTCTCGGATGTAGATAAAGCCGAACAGATGGGTGTTTTTACCGACATAATGGGGCAAGGATTTGCGGATGATTTGGCTGTATTGGTAGGAGGCATCGACCAATACAGCAAAGCTATGGGAAATGTTACAGATAAGAGTAAATACGCAGGCAGTATGCAAAGGGAGTTTGAGAAACGCTCTGCAACAACCGCAAATCAAATACAGCTAATGAAAAGTGCAATAAGCGAGATAGGCATTACGTTTGGTTCTATCTTTTTGCCCGCGCTAAATAAAGCTTTAAGCGCAATAAGAGCAATTGCCTATCCAATTGCAAATTTTATAGAAAATCATAAAACTCTTGCAAAAGCAATAGGAGGAGTGATTATAGGGCTTTTTTCTTTTAAGGTGCTTCTGCTTTCCAGCAAAATTGCATTTTTTTGGGCTAAAGCCAATGCGTTTGGCTTTTGGAATGCACTAAAATTTGTAAAAGTAGCGGTCTTAGCCGCAACCGGAGCGATTAAAAAACATATAATAGGCATAAATCTTGCTTCTTTAAGACTTAAAGCCGCGATTATAGCAACATATCTATATGGTCGCGCCGTTTCATTTCTCAAGTTTGCTTTTACGGGACTGCTTGGCGGACTTAAGGCAATACTTATAGGCATAAGAGTTTTTAGCATCGCTTTGCTTACCACACCTCTCGGATGGATTATACTGGGCATTACGGCGGTAATAGCGGCAGTAATATTTTTATACAAAAAATTTGCATGGTTCAGAGATTTTGTAGGAATGGTATGGGAAGCAATAAAAAATGCCTTTGCATGGTCTCCTTTAGGACTTCTAATGAAAGGGTTTGGTGCGGCATTTGATTGGCTTGCAAGTAAATTTGAATGGGTAAATAGCCTTGTAGAGTATTTCAGCTCCCTTTGGGACAGCATTAAGGGTATTTTCTCGGATATCGCAGGCTGGTTTGGATTTGGTGGAGACAATGAAGTAGAGGTAACAAACGAAGAGGCTGACGTTTATGCGGATAACTCTTATAATTACGGAGGATACGGCGCACCCGCCAGAGTAGCGCAAACATCAAGCGGAAGTACCGTAACTGTCAATTTTTCTGGAAATCTTATGATAGGCTCAAAGCCGGACGGTACGTTTGACTTTAACCAATTCAAACAGGAACTCATAAAAGCAACCAAAGACGCACTTAAAAAAGATGCTCAAAACGCCGATAACAGGAGGATAGATTAATGTTATACAGCTTGGGAGGCTTTAAATTTGAAAGTGCAATAGTCTTAGGACAGATACAAAAAACAACAGATTACGCCATTAGCGAGCAGGAGAGAATTAATAACTACCCTGCATATTTTAGCGTTAAAAATGAAAAAGAGACATTAACGATTAAACGGCGTTACTCTGCCAAATGCAGGAGCTAAAAACAACTCTCTTGATAAGCTCTATTCCCTTGCCGCTAAAAAGGAGCCTTATCTGCTCACAGCGGGTAACGGTAAACAGCTCGGCAAATATATTATTACAAATATAAATGAGACAAGAAGCCTGTTTTTAGATAACGGCGCATTTTTAGCGCAAGAATTTACAATAGAATTAATAAGGGATAGAACATGACCAAATACATAGCGCACGAAGGAGAGAGGTTAGACCAAATTGTCTATAAACACTATAAAACGTTAGATGTTTTTGCGCAGGTTTTAAAGTTTAATGCGAGGTTAAAACCTATTTTAGCAGATAAGGATATTGTCTACCTGCCCACAATAAAAACAGAAATCAAAAAAGAGATAAAATGGTAAGAAAACCTACCTTTAGCATCTTAATAGGAGGCATAGACGGCGCCCTCATTGTCTCTAAAAACCTCATATCCTTGTCTTATGAAGATAAAGAGGGAGACGAGTCAGATGAGCTAAGCCTTGAATTAGCGGGAATTTATGAGAAAAAGCCTTTCGGAACAAAAATAGAAGCAAGCATAGGATACGAAGGAGATATGTTTTACTGCGGCTCTTTTACGATACAAACTATTGCCAAAAATTATACTGCGAACACTACAAATATAAGAGCAACGTCCGTAAACTTTGCAAGCGCGGAAAAAGAGAAAAAGAATGAAACATGGACAGATACAAACCTATATGACGTTGCTATGAAAATAGCAGAACGAAACAACCTAAGTTACAGTATAGACGAAAGCGCAAAAAACTCCCCAATTACAAGCAAGTTGCAGCAAACTACGGGAGATTTGGGCTTTTTAAATGCTTTATGCGCAGATAAAGGCTTTATGTATTCTAAAAAAGACAACACCATAATGATAAAACCAAGAACTGCGGCAAATGAGACTATTACAAAGGCAGTAGAAACAAATAAAATAGATAAAACATTTAAAATAAGCGATTTATCAGAATTTGAGATAACGGACGCAAATAGAAACGTTTATGATACGGTACTGCTCTCTTGGCACGATGAAACGGACGGACAGGATAAAACGCTCAAAGTTGGCAACGGGGTTCAAATCCTAAATAAAACCATAAATGAGCCAAAGAGCGATGCGGAAGCCGTAGAACTTGCTAACGCACTCTTAAAGCAAAGTCAAAAAGGCGGAATTACGGGCAGTTTTACAGCTGTTGGACAGGAGATTAGGACAGGATGGATTGTCAAAATTGAAGAGGTGGGCGAATTTTTAGTTAAGAGCGTTTCACACTCTTTGACCTCCTCTAATTTTACAAGCTCTTGTGAAATTGAAGGCTAATCGTTTGAAAATCCGAAGAATGTTTTATCTTTTACGTAGCCTGCATTTTGCGTGTACTTGTCTTGTATGTAGCCTGCTTTTTGCGTGTATTTATCTTGCAGATAGCATTTTGCAGATGAATATTTTGTCTGATAGTAGTTATCCGAAGAGGAGTATTTATTCTGTGCATAGCATTTTTCAGATGAATATTTATTCTGATAGCTGCCTTTACATTCAGGCTGGAGTTTGAAGCAGTTATCGGCATTGCAAAAAGCCATAAACAGAGTTAAAAACAAGATTATCTTCTTCATGATGAAATTATAAAACACAAATGTAAATGGGGCAAGACGGGCGTTAGCGCGCCCGCCTCATTACCTGACAACCACTAAGCTCTCAGGAGACGAAATAATAGCAAAATAAGCTTAAGATTATTTTTAGCCGTTTTTCGTTTTTCAAAAGGGCTTTAAATGCGCATTAAAGACCTTTTAAAATCAATTTAAAAGGACAAAAAATGAGAAAAACAGTAGATAAAGTTGTAACGCAAGTTACCCCCCCCCCCCCCCGAAAGCAAGGGGGAATAAATGGGCAGCGTAAAAGAAACAATGCAGGCGTTAGAATTAAATGTTGTTGCAAACAGTGCAGTTAAAACAGAGGAGGAAAACCTTTATCCGCCTCTCAAAGAAAGGGTAAAGGATTATTATCATAATCCACGCAAATCAGCCTTTGGCTGGGTAGGAGGTAAGAGTAAGATAGCGGATACAATAATTGCGGAATTTGCAGAGCATAAGACTTATGTGGAGGTTTTCGGAGGAGCTTTATCTGTGCTTTATAGAAAAGAGCGAAGTCAAATTGAAATCGTGAATGATATCTATGAGGAGCTTGTCAATTTACATCTTACAATAAGAAACAGACCACAGTCTCTTAGAGCTTGCCTCAACACGATGCTTGTTTCAAGAGATGTTTTTAGCCTTCTTAAAAACAAAAAGATAGAACCCCGCAACGACATAGAAAGAGCGGCATTCTATTTTTATAGAACCGTTCTTAGTTTCGGCAGTGCAGGCGATAACTTCGCAATGCCTAAAAAACGTAGAGCAATAAGAAACATATACGGCACATTTAAACTTTTCCACAATAGATTAAAGAGTGTCTGTATAGAGAATATGGACTTTGCAAAGCTAATACAAAATTACGATGCTGAAAGTACATTATTCTATGTAGACCCGCCTTACGTAGGGACGGAGA
>JAIRNE010000051.1 GCA_031258205.1 Campylobacteraceae bacterium | reverse complement strand
TGAGCCCGACGAGCTACCGGACTGCTCTATCCCGCGACACGTTGTGGATGGGGAGGAGGGATTCGAACCCCCGAATGACTGGACCAAAACCAGTTGCCTTACCGCTTGGCGACACCCCAATGAATGTTGCCTTTCAGTCCAAAAACAAACATCAAGGTCGGAATTATAGTAGCTTTTTAATTGTTTGTCAAGAACTAATGGCTATAATTCGCCGTTATATTTTATTTTAAAAGGATGCGAGATGGCCAAAGAGAGAGTAAAAGCCGCTATTGAAGAGATAAAAAACGGCAGAATGGTTGTGGTAGTAGATGACGAAGACAGGGAAAATGAGGGCGATTTGGTATATGCTGCAGATTTTTCCACAGTCGAGAAGGTCAACTTCATGATAACGCATGCCAAAGGCTTGGTGTGCATGAGTATCACGGAAGATACCGCTAAAAGACTTGAATTAACGCCAATGGTAGCAAATAACAGCTCGGCTCATGAGACCGCTTTTACTATCTCTGTGGACGCCAAAACCGCCAAAACAGGCATATCGGCAAGAGAACGCGATATGACGATAAAAATTATAGCTGACCAGCAAAGTTCGCCTAAAGATTTGGTACGTCCCGGACATATTTTCCCGCTTATAGCTAAAAAAGGCGGCGTATTGGTTAGAACAGGACATACGGAGGGTTCTATAGACCTTTGCCGTTTAGCGGGCGTAAATGAGAGCGCTATCATTTGCGAAATCGTCAAAGATGACGGCGAAATGGCGCGAAGAGACGACCTTGACCTATTTTGCAAAAAGCACAATATCAAAATGGTATCTATAGCAGATATCATTGAATATCGCTTAAGATATGAATCTTTAGTTTATGAAGTATCTCGCACTGATACAAAATTTTTAGGCGCAGATACAAAAAAAGTTGAATTTCGCGACCACTTAAATAATATTCACACAGCCTATATATTCGGCACTGTCACAGATAGCGCGGCAGTGAAGTTTCATCATATTTTAAAAGATATAGAGCTTTTTTCATTGGACAGGACGCATGACTCGCTCGTTAAATCAATAGAGTACTTCAAAAAATCAGGCGGCGTACTTATATTTTTAGATATAGCTAAAGGAGATAACGCTAAAGAACATGGTGTCGGCGCGCAGATATTAAACGCTCTTGGCGTCCATAAAATTACGCTTTTATCAAAGCAGGGCGGCAACGTTTTCTCCGCTATCGGCGGATTTGGTCTGGACATTTTGGAAGAGATTGTCGTATAAATTTTACTCTTTGTGTGTTACAATAACGAAGTCATTTTACCTAAAAAGGATACTCTATGGAAAAACTGCGTTTCGCCAAGGATTGGGATGATGATTTTGAGGATGATATAGACTTCGAAGACGATGAAGATTTTGAAGACGACGAAGACGATGATATCTACAAAGAAGAAGATGAGTACGAGTACGACAAGGACGAATACGACACGGATTATGACAGCGATTACCGCGAGTAGAGCCGCTCTTTCGCTTATGTTGTAAAACCTCCATAAAATAGTACTTGCAATACATCATGAAAATAAATATAAAAAAACTCAAATTATAAACTTGCTTTAAACTTTCTGCGTTTATAATTTCGTTTGTTTTTTTGCTTCGCCACAGTCTATCCAAACCTCTTGCGGCGAGGGATTATCCGTAACGCCAATACAAGGAACGGCGCAGATGCCAACCTTACAAATATTAAATTATGAATTGAGGCATTTTAATATGCATTCAAAATTCATAATGGAAGAGTATCTAAAAGAGGTCAATGTTGACCTTAGCGACTACACATTTGCAGCTAATTATCTATGGCTTTCATCTGCAAGCGGTTTTTATACTATCATCAATGAAACTTTTTGTCTGTTTATAATGCAAGGCAGTGAAATTTCAATGCTTTTACCGCCGCTTGGCAAAAAAGAGCTGGTAAATGATGCAATTGTAGAATGCTTCAAGATTATGAATGAAAATAACACCTCTAACTATTATTCGCGTATTGATTATGTGCATCAAAATATTTTAGAGGGCTTCACGGACTTTTTAGAGGAGGGAACCGTGATGTTTGAAATGCTTGCCGATTACATAGTTGAGAAAAAACTTGTGGATTATGTCTATAAAAGCGAGGATTTGGTTGAACTTAAAGGAAATAATTATCACTCTAAAAGAAATGAGATAAATAAATTCAAAAAGGCTTACTCCGACGTACGCGTGGAAGAGTTAGAGCCTGAAAAACACAAACATATAATAAATGCGCTCCACCGTAAATGGACAAACGATAGAGTCAAATATATGCCTAAAGAGGAAGAAGATAGATTTTTAGAGGGCATTTTATTTGAGCAAAACGCTATAAAAAGGCTTTTACTGCATTATGAAGAGTTGGAATTGACAGGTATTTGCCTATTTATAGGAGACGAACTCAAAGGTTTTACAGTCGGCGAAAAGATAAACGATCACATTGCAAGCATTATCATAGAAAAGACTGATTTTGAAATACTTGGCTGCGCTCAATTTTTATTCCGCGAATTTTCAAAAATACTAAAAGAGAAATATTCCGTAGAGTACATCAATGTCGGCGACGATATGGGTTTTGAGAATTTAAAAAAAGTAAAGATGAGTTACCGACCTGAAAAGCTTATCGCAAAATATACCATCTACCAAAAATGAGAATAGAAACTGCCGACAAAAACGACTTAGACGCTTTATGCGCGATAGAAGCCGAAGCGTTTGATGAAAATTCTTTTGCCTTGTCGCAGCAAAATTTTCTCTATCATATAAAAAAAAACCCTATATTTATCTGCAAAATAAATGGTACGGCGGCAGGCTATATACTGCTTTTACAGCATAAAAAATCAGCAAATTTAAGAATTTATTCCATAGCCGTAAAAAAAGAGTTTCGTTCACATGGAGCAGGTTTGGCGCTGCTTGAAAAGAGTTTTGCGTACGCTAAAAGTATCGGCAAAAAAGGCATTAAATTAGAGGTAAATATCTTCAATACCCGCGCGATAAATCTTTACGAAAAAAGCGGATTTATCAAAAAAGGTATAATTCCCAACTATTACCCTGACGATGCGCCCGCCGCGATAATGGAAAAAATATTTTAATCTTGCCGTAAAAAGCCGTATTGTCCCGCTTTAAAAATACGCGTATCGTATTCTATCTGACCGTAATTATTAATCTCTTCGCTAAAAAGCTTTTCGGATTCGTCGTTAAAAAAGTTTATATTTATATATTCCATGCCGATAGATATGGAGTAATTGACCCAATCATACTCCACATTGTTGCCCAAAAATGCGTTGATACTCTCAAGATGAGCGTCTATCGCGCCTATAGAGTTGGCAAGATATAGATTTTTTCTATCTTCGTATTGCGTGAGATTTAATATATCCGGATGGTAATTTATCTGCGTAGATAAAAGCGCTAAAGGGGTTTGCTTGTAAGCTCTAAGCTGCGAGGCAAGCAGTCCCGACATGAAGCGCGGCATATTGAGATAAACTGACGATGAGCTAAGATTTTTATTGCCCTCTATCGCTTTTTTAAAATTATCTTTCAAACTTGTGAAATAAAGCGTATTTTCAACCGTCTTGTCTTGATTTTTTACCATCTCATTTAAGCTAAGCTCCAATTTGCTTTCGCCTGAAAATATGACGATATCGCCTTTTGCAAACTCATTTAAAGCCGCTATTTGAGCGTCATAATCAATGCCGCCGAATATAATATTGTCAGGCGCGTTATCATACAGAGATTTATGGAGCGTGGGAATAAATATATATACGCCGTAGCCATTTTCTACGAGAGCGTTAAGCCCGTCTTGCGTTATAGGCGCTATCACATACGAATAACCGCCTTTTCGTATCTCATTGAGCGTTGATTTGATGGATTCTTCGCTTTCGTCTACGCTGTTAAATACGCCGAGTTCAAAATCGCCCCTTTGTCTTAAAAGATACGCCAAAACGGCATTTACAGACGTAAGCGCGTAACCTTTAATACTTTTTTGCGGTATCAAAACGGCAAGTTTGATATTTTCGGAATCATACTCGTAATATATGAACAAATTAAATATTTGCGCGTAATTTAAATAATTCTCTTCTAAAAATTTGGTAGAATACTCCTCTTTATATCTGCTCATAAAGCTAAAAAGCTGACCGTTAATAAGCAATCTATCCAAACATGCCGCATTGCATGCAGTAGGATTGGTGTCTAAAAAAACGCTTTTTGGAAGCGGGATAGATGAGGGTTTGTCGCTTACGGCATATGCGGCCGCACCCAAAAACAGCAATAAAAAAAATATCTTTTTCATAACAGAGCCTTTACTCTTAACATATCTTGATAAGCCTCTTTTTTAGCGGATTCGTTTCTTAAAAGATAACTTGGATGAAAAGTCGGTATAAGTTTTGCATTTTTATACTCTATTATCTCGCCGCGTACTTTTGTGATACCGCGCTCATCGCCGGTTAGATAATGATAGCTTGTGTTGCCAAGTGCTACGATGATTTGCGGAGATATTATCTCTATCTGCTTAAAAAGATACGGTTTGCACATATTTGCCTCTTCAGGAGTCGGCACGCGGTTTTCAGGCGGGCGGCATTTGACGATATTGGCGATATAAGCTTCATTTCGTTTTATATTCAGCACATTCTCTATCATTTTAGTAAGAAGCTCTCCCGCCTTACCCACAAACGGTCTTCCCTGCAAATCCTCATTAAAACCAGGTCCTTCGCCTATAAACATAACTTTAGCGTTTAAACTGCCTTCGCCAAAAACTACATTTTTGCGCGTTTTACACAATGAGCACAAAAAACAGCTAAGAGTACTTTTTCGCAGTTCGTCTATATTATTCGGCACGGAAACGCTCGGTTTTTTGGATTCAATCTCGCGCTTTTTATAGTATGTAAATCCATACGAGCGATATATATATAATTCTCTTAACATTTTTAGGGTTTCAAGTTTAGACATGAGAGCAATAATAGCCAATATTGACTTAAAAAACTGTTTTTTGAAATGAATGAAGTTTGATATCAAGCTCCAAAAGAGCCTGATATCTATAAGTTTACTCTGTTACTTCAACGCTTACAGGATCGCTCTCCCATAAACCGTGTTTCGTACAGTAGGCATGAGCGGTTAAATTTAACTTTGAAGTTGTTGGAACTATATTGAAAGTTACTTCCAACTGTCCTTTTGCGCCTTGTCCGCCAAGCGCGCCGGCAACAAAATCGGCTCTTGCCAAAAGCGTTTCGCCGTTATACAAAGAGACATTAGCTATATAATGGTCAAAATCGTCCGGATGAGAGTACTCGTTTCCGACTTTAACGGTTACGGCAAATTTCTCGCCTTTTTTTGCATTCGCGGCGCAATGAACAAACGCAGAGTGTCTATCTATATAATCTTTTTTAGACTCGCGTTCAACTAAATCTATATCTACATAACGATTAATTTTAGGCATTTAATCCTCCTTGTAAAATCTAATTTCTAATATTACAAAATAATTGATTAGCGCAGGTTTAAAAAAAGAGATTATTTTTGTCTTAATTAGATTTTTTTATAAAACGGGGAAAGTCGTAACTAACTCTATTTAAAATTTTCAACCCGTCTGATTATTCAAATAAAGTCGGTTTTATTTTATGCGAATCAAAGCCCAAAACGCTTTTTTCGGTAGTTCCTGTTGCCATTAAAGCTAATTGCGGCAGCGTTAATATGTATATCGGTATTTCGCGTCCTGTTGCTTGGATTATCTCTTTTCGCTTTGCTTCCATCAAATAAAATGTGCGCGCATCGCTTACTATTAAAAAATCCGCGCCGCTGTCAAACGCGTCAAGCAAAATACTTCCCGCCATTTTGAAAGCATTTTCGGGCGAATAGCGCAGCAATTCGTATCCGTCTGGAGTAAACTCTCTGTCAAACTTCGCGCATTCTAAATTTATCGCTTCAAAAAAAATATCAAATTTTCTGTTAGTTTGCTTATATTCTCTCATGTCCGTCCCGTAATACAACGCCGCTTTAAATCCTGCAAACGAATGTTTTAAATTTTCTCGGATATGTTTTGTTACCTCTTCGGCGGCGATAAAAGTATTGATATGTATAACGTCGGCTAAAAAATCTGTCGTAAGTTCAAACGGATTTAAAAATAGATCCATCTCCTTTTTTATATCCGCGTTATTTATAATAAATCTTTTTGAAAATAACAGCGACAAATATGAACTCATTTCGTAAGCTACGATAGTCTCGCCGTTTTTGCCCGCTTTCGCTAAAATTTTAACGAATCTTTTAGAGAAAAGTTTCGGATTTAGCATAAAATTTTCAGCGCCTATATCGGTTACATCCGTCTTTATGACGTAATTTGCAATATAAAACTTTTTTAAAAACGCCTCTCCCGAAGATTTGAAAGGCTTTGCGATAAGTTTTTTATTTACTTTATCAAAAATGATATAGTTTGCCATTGCTTCACCTTAAAAATTTAAATTTTCAGCGCGTTTTGCTTCATGTTTGGCGATAGAATTAACATCCGGGACATATCGCAAAATCTGTCTTTTTAACTCGGCAATATTATTCTCTATATTGACGGCTTTGGAATAAAGAAGCATTGTATTTTTTACGGAGACATGCAGCCATATGCCGCGTTTTTCATCTGCCGCTATACGAAGTATATCGTCTCTTTTATGCGGATATTTTTTAATTAAAAACATGGCAAAGAGCATAAACGAATCGCCGAAATATTCGCGCTCAAACTCTATTATCGGAGACGCAAAATAGTAGGATATAAGCTCTTTATACTGCTCTTTATCATCTTCGTTTATAAATGTTTCAAAATAAGTTAATTGTTTTAAAAACACGCTTGTATCCATGTCAAGATCATTTACGGCATAAAATTCGCTTAAAGGTTCAATAGTTAAAATATTTGTTTTTAAAAATTTAATAAGAGTTTTAATTTGTATATTTAACGATGCGGCAAAAGAGTTTACTCTAACGCCGATAAATCTGTTATCGGGAAAAACAAACTCTTTATCCTGTTTTTTTACGCCGATTAGAATATCTAACAGCGTATCGTCTTTATCTACAAATATTTCATAATTTTTATAATACGGTAAAAAATCGCTTTTAGCGTTAAAGCGAAATATTTTTACTGTAAGCAAAGGCATACTCTCTCCTAAGGCAAAGTTGTTTAGTTTAACTTAAAAACGCTTAATATATATTTTTGTTTGAATGCTTGCGTGAAAAAAACGCGCAAGCGTAACAAAACGAAGCTAACCTTACATTAAAGAGGCTGCTGTTATAATAACAGACTTCTGTTTTTTGGGGATTTTTTTGGATAAAGAGTCGTTTATTATTTCGCGGTTTCAAAATAATTTTATAGGCGACGATGCTGCGGTTATAGGCAAATGGGTCTATTCAAAAGACCTTTTTTTTGAAGACGTACATTTTAAACGCGATTGGTTTAATCCGTATCAAATTGCGCGAAAGGCTATGCTTGTTAATATTTCGGATGCTATTGCGATGAACGCTAAGCCAAAATACGCGCTTTTGGGTATCGGCATACCGAAAAATTTTGATTTAAAAAAGATAGCTCAATTATCAAAAGGATTTATTGAAACTGCGCGCAAATATAATATAAAAATTATAGGCGGAGATACAATCTCAAATGAAAAAATTAGCATTTCAATAACAATTATCGCTAAAAAACGCAAACATACGTTATATCGTTACGGCTTGAAAGAGGGCGATATTTTAGCGTATACAGGCATTTTAGGAGAGAGCAGACATGAGCTTGAAACTCTTTTAAAAGGCGGCAAAATCGCTTCTGATACGCGTTTTGCAAAACCGATTTTAAGAGTTGATTTTGTTAAATTGGCAGCCAAATATCTGCGCTGCGGACTTGATATTTCAGACGGACTCAGTAAAGATCTTTCGCGGCTTTGCATTTTAAATAATCTTGGCGCGGAATTTGACAAAAAAATAGATAAAAATACTCTTTGCAGCGGCGAAGAGTATGAAATGCTAATAGCTTTCGCTCCTGAAAATACGGATAAAGTTTTACGCGCGGCAAAAAAAACAAAAACGCCGCTTACTATATTTGCCAAAGCATGCAAGGGAGAATACTTGAGCGAATGCAAAGAACACCATTTTGAAGGACAGGAATTTGAATAGAATTTTTTTTATGAATCATGCCGCGATTGATCATGTACATTTCAGTAAAAATTCAAACGATTTTGTAGTAAACGAAATACCGCTTTACGAATTTAGCGGCTGCGGCGAACATCTTATATTGCATGTACGCAAAAAAGATTTGACTACATGGGCGATGCTTCGCATTCTTAGCGAAGTTTGCGGCGCAAAAATACGCGATTTCGGCTATGCGGGTTTAAAAGATAAAGACGGCATGACAACGCAGTATATAAGTATTCATAAAAATTACGCGAATGCTTTTGAAAACTTTTCGCACCCAAATATTAAAATTTTAGATATGAATTATCATAATAATAAGATAAAAATAGGACATTTGAAAGGCAATCGTTTTTTTGTAAGATTTAAAAAAGTTCTTCCTCAAGACGCGCTAAAGTTTTCGCTCGCATGTAAAATGGCGGCAAAAGAGGGATATCCGAACTATTTCGGTTATCAGCGTTTCGGCAAAAGCGCCGATAATTTTGAACTTGGCAAAGCAATACTCAACGGTACAAAAAAGGAGCGAAACCCAACGCTGAAAAATTTTCTAATCAGCGCTTATCAAAGCGAACTTTTTAACCGCTGGCTTGCCAAAAGAGTTGAGATAAGCAAATATTTTGAAAGTTTCAATCTATCCGAGCTCAAAAGCGCGTTACAATGGGATAAAGAAATTATAAAAGAGGTGAAAAATCAACCGCAGTTTTTCAAACTTTTAAAAGGCGACATCTGCCATCATTATCCGCATGGAAAAGCGTTTTTGTGTGATGATTTAAGCGCAGAAGTTACGAGATTTTGCGCAAAAGATATCACTATCGCAGGTTTTCTTGCCGGAAACCGCACGATAAGAAGCGAAGGATTGGCGGGTAAAATAGAAAATGAGATTTTTAATGAAGCGGAAAGTTTTTTAGACAAAATGAACGGTTCATATCGTTTTGCATGGAGTTTTATAGAAGAGTTTGAATATAGATACAAAGCGGAAGAGGCGTGGTTTGAAATGAATTTTACGCTTACAAAAGGGGCATATGCCACAGTGGTATTAGAAGAGATACTGCATAGAAATTTACATGAATAGTAATTTGCAGATGCTAAAGTAAATTTTTATGCTCTATTTGCAAACGGGAATTCCCGTTTGCGCGCTATTTTTTCCACCCGCCGCCAAGCGACTTAAAGAGCGATATGCCGCTGCTCAAAAGAGATTGGTGCGTTTGCACTCTTGCAAGTTTCGCGCCCAAAAGCGAGCGTTCGGCGTCAAGCACAGACAAAAAGTCCACGTTTCCCGCTTCATACTCATACTGCACTAACTCAAGCGTTCTTGCAATAGCCGTCTCATAATCAAGCGCATTTTTGTAGTTTAACTCTAAAAGCGCGCGGGAAGAGAGAGCGTTATAAACTTCTCTAAATGCATTCAATACGGTTTTTTCATAATTGAGGGCGTTTATATCTTTTTGTATTACAGCGATATCAACATTTGAGCTTGTTCTGCCAAAATCAATCAGCGGTGCGGCGAGACTTGCTCCTATATTCCAAGTTTCTGCGCCGCTTGTAAACAAATCTCCAACATCCGCGCTGTTAAACCCAAACAGTCCCGACAAGCTAAGACTTGGAAAATACGCCGCTTTCGCCGCTCCAATCAATTCGTTTGATGATACAAGCTGCTGAAAACTTGCTTCAACGTCAGGACGATTTGCAAGTATGCTTGAAGGTATGTCGTTTGGCACAACTATATCGTTTGGCAAAACGGCAAGTTTTATGCTCTTATCGGCAAGCAAACCTTTCACGTCGCGTCCCAAAAGAATTCCAAGCGCGCTGCTTGCAACGGCGATTTGCTGCTCTATATTATTTTTTGTGATTTTTGCCGATGTAAGCAGAGATTGCTGCTGTACCATCGTGCTTTCTCTATCGGCGCCCTCTTCAAAACGTATCCTTGTCAATTCCAGCGTCTTTTCGCGTGTTGCAATTGTATCTTCTGTGATAGCAAGCTGTTCTTTCAAAGATACAAGCGCGAAATAACTGTCCGTAACGCTGCTTGCCAAAGAGAGCTTAACGGCATCCGCACTTGCTTCGGAACTTAAAAGTGCGGCTTTAGCGGCTCTATTTGACGAACCGACTCTGCCCCACAAATCCACTTCATAATTTAAAATAGCGCTCAAAGAAAAGTCGTTAAACAGTGAACTTCTGCCGCCCGAAGCGTAAGCTTTTTGGCTTGTTTCTGTTCTTGATGCACCGCCTTGTCCGGATAAAGACGGATACAAATCAGCCTCTTTTACAGCCAATGACGCTCTTGATAAAGAGATATTCAAAAGCGCGATTTCAATATCTTTATTATTTTTCAAAGCTTCGTCTACAAGAGAATTTAGCACTTCGTCGTTATACTCTTTCCACCACTCTTTATTGATAGTTGAGTTTTTTTCGGTTACGTTAAATCCAAGCGCCTGTATATCCGAACTCTCCACGCTCTTTACGTCAAGTTTCGGCGCAAGCGAACAGCCGCCAAGCCAAAGCGCGCAAAGCGCGAAGCAGATAAATTTAGCGTCCATGATATTCACCTTTTTTATCTAATTTTTTCTCAAATCTCTCTTTTCTGTTAAGAAATCTTATATTCAATTTAGCAAGCCAGCTATAAAACAGCGGTACGAAAAATATCGCTATTGTCGTAGAAGCTATCATGCCCCCGATAACGCCCGTACCTATCGCATGACGGCTTGCCGCGCCTGCGCCCGAACTTATAGCAAGCGGTATAACTCCTAAAGTAAACGCCAATGAAGTCATTACTATCGGTCTAAAACGAAGCCTCGCCGCCTCTATAGTCGCGTCAAATATACTTTTGCCTCTCTCTTGCGCAAGCATAGCAAACTCAACTATAAGTATAGCATTTTTAGCCGCCAATCCTATAAGCACTAAAAGTCCTATTTGAAAATAGATATCGTTACTTATGTCTCTTAACCATACCGCAAGTATAGAACCAAATACGGCAAACGGCACGGCAGTTACAACGGCAAGAGGCATGAGCCATCTCTCATATTGCGCGGCAAGAATGAGAAAAATAAATATAATACCGAATATAAAAGCTCTTGCTCCCGTTCCTTCCATCTCTTTTTCCTGATAAGACGAGCCTATCCAACCGATGTCATAGCCTTCGGGCAATATGCTTTTTGCTATTGTTTCTATTGTTGCAAGAGAATCGCCCGAAGTGTATCCTAAAGCGGGCTCGCCCGTGATTTTAGCGGCTGGAAATACATTGTACCTATCCACCGTATCAGGTCCCACAATCTTCTCAAATGTCAAAAGCGAACTTAACGGTATGAGATTGCCGTTTTTTGAACGCACAAAAATATTATTAGCATCTTCTGGTTTTTGTCTGTACTGCTGTTCGGCTTGCATGTTAACGCGGTAAGATCTGCCGTAAAGGTCAAAATCATTTACGTAAAATGCGCCAAATGTCGTCTGCAAAGCCGCAAATGCGTCGTTTATCCCAACATTGTAAGCTTTGGCTTTTTCTTTGTCTATCTCAACTTTAAACTGCGGATAAGTGTTATCAAACGTAGTTCTGACATTTATCAGCCTGCCTGTTTTCACTGCCTCTTCTACAATTTGGTCGGCAAGCGCTTTCAAATCATTCAAACTGCCGCCCGTTTTATCTTGCACATACATTTCAAATCCGCCGGATATGCTAAGTCCCATTATCGGAGGCGGATTTAGCGTGAAAACGGTAGCTTCAGGCATGCCCATAAAAAACATACCGTTTAATCTATTGGCTACGGCAAAAGAGCTTTGATTGCCGTTTTTACGCTCTTCCCAATCTTTCAATACGATAAATGACGCCGCCGAACTTGTTTTTAGCCCTCCGGCTATCATATCGTATCCTGAAATGACCGTTACTTGTTTCACTTCGTCTAACGAATTTACCATAGCGTTAAATTTATCCGCCACCTCAAGCGTCCTGTCCAGAGATGACGCCGGAGGCAGTTGTATAATCGCAAGCAGCATGCCTTTATCTTCGGCAGGAACAAGCTCGCTCGGTACGCTGTAAAAAAGTTTAACCGTGAAGCCCATCAAAACGCCGAAACATAAAACCGCTATAACGCCGTATCTTAATATAAGCTTTACGCCGTCTGTAAAAACAGTTGTAGACCAGTCAAAAAAATCATTGAATTTTTGGACTATCCAAAACGGTTTTGGTTCGTGTTCTGATAAAAATACAGCGCACAAAGCAGGCGTGAGCGTAAGCGCGACAATACCCGAAATGACAACGGATATGACTACCGTGATAGCAAACTGTTTATATATCTCGCCTGTAAATCCGCCCATGAACGATACCGGTATAAATACGGCGCAAAGTATCAAAACGATAGCTACAACAGGTCCGGTTACTTCCTGCATTGCCTGCACGGCGGCGTCTTTAACAGATGTTCCCGGACGGCTTCGTATAATCCTCTCTATATTTTCTATAACGATAATCGCGTCGTCCACAACGATACCAATAGCGAGCACTAAACCAAACAGCGTCAAAAGATTGATAGAAAATCCAAACGCATACATGCCTGCAAATGTACCGATAATAGACACGGGAACTGCGAGCATTGGAATAATAGTAGCCCTGATATTGCCCAAAAACATATAGATAATAAACATAACGAGTATAATAGCCTCAATAAATGTCTTTACAACTTCGTCTATTGAGATTTTGATAAAATCAGTCGTATCGTACGGAACATTATATTGCAAACCTTCAGGAAACTCTTTATGCAGCTCATCAAGCGCTTTGTCTACCAATGAGGCAGTCTCAAGAGCATTTGCGCCTGATTGCAAAAACACGCCTATAGCCACAGCCTCTTTGCCGGCTAATTTACCCTGCGCATCATATGATTCTATACCAAGTTCCACATCCGCTACGTCTTTAAGCCTCAAAGCAGAACCGTCGGTATTAGTAAAAAGTATGATATTTTTGAACTCTTCCACATTTGTAAATCGTCCGTCAGTCGTAATAGAGTAAGTGAAAGCTTCATTGCCTCTATTGGGCGATTGATTAAATTTACCCGGAGCAAATTGGCTGTTTTGCTCTCTAATGGCGGCTAAAACGTCTGTCGGAGAGAGGTTGTATTTTGAAAGCATGTCGGGTTTTACCCAGATACGAATAGAGTAGTTTTGCCTGCTAAACAGCGCGGCGTCGCCGACTCCGGGGACTCGCTTTAAACGGTCTATAATATTTATAAGAGCGTAATTTGCCATATATCCCACATCGTGAGTATTGTTATCCGAATATAAAGCGACTAATTTCAATATCGTAGAAGAGCGTTTGACGACGGTAACGCCGTTTGCCTGCACTTCTGCCGGAAGCAGACGCAATACCTGCTGAACGCGGTTATTTACATTAATGGTAGCTTGATCCGGATCTGTGCCGATTTTAAAAAAGACATTCATCATCATAGTACCGCTTGAAGACGAAGTAGATGTGATATACATCATATCGTCCACGCCGTTTATCTGCTGCTCCAAAGGCGAAGCTACGGTATTGGCGATAGTTTCCGCGCTCGCGCCCGTATAACTTGTAATGACCATAACCTGCGGCGGAGTAACCTGCGGGTACTCTTCCACTCCCAAAGAGTTGATAGACACGATACCTGCGATAAGCACTACGATAGAGATTACAGTCGCAAAAATCGGTCTATATATAAAAAACTTTGAAAACATTATTTAGCCTTCTTTGGGATAAGAGTTATAGTTGCATTATCTTTTAATTTCGTAAGGTTATCAAGTATTACTTCATCACCCTCGTTTAATCCGTCTTGGATGATAATTTCACTGTTTGCTATCGTATTTTCGGTAACTACATATACCTTTGAAGCTTTAGCGTTTTTACCTATAAAGACATAAGTTCCCATCGGATCCTGCAAAACGGCTCTTTGCGGTATTGCAAATACATCCTTTTGCATGAGTCCCTCTATAGATACTCTTACAAAAAGTCCAGGTATCAAAACGCCGTCTTTATTATTAAATGTAGCTCTTGCTTTAATGGTAGCCGTTTGAGGGTCAACTAAATTATCCAAAAAGTCAAAAGTACCGAGTTTTTCGTATGATTCGCCGGCCGGCGTAAAAATCCTCACGGGCAGTTTGGCATTTGTTATGCTTTTCCAATCTCCGCGCGCAAGGGTATATCTTTTCTTCAAAAGTTCAATATCGGGCAGTGAAAACTCCGCATACACGGGATTGGTCTGCGTGATAGTCGTAAGTACGGAATTTGCCGCAGACGTACCCACATAACTTCCCAAATCCTGCAAATTTTGTCCGATACTGCCGCTTGCAGCAGCTTTTATATTTGTATATTCAAGATCAACTTTCGCATTGCTCAAAGCCGCATTTGCCGCCTCTACCTGCGCCTTTGCCGTTTCATATCCGCTTAAAGCCTGGTCGTACTCTCTTTGGCTTATTGCATTTTTTTCGTAAAGTTTTTCGCTTCTCTCCCAATTGCGTTCGGCTTGTTTATAAGAAGCTTCGGCAACCGAAACCTGCGCTTTGGCAATGTCATAAGCGGCTTGATATTTAGCGGGGTCTATTCTGTACAAAAGCGTACCTTCGTTTACAAATGAACCTTCTTTAAAAAATTTCTTTTCTAAAGTGCCGGGAACTCTTGCTACAACTTGTATTTGCTGAACGCTTTTAATTCTTGCGGGATATTCGAGATTTATCGGAATATCGCGCTTATGCGCCGTAAAAGTATTAACCGGAAGCGGCGGCATTTGAGGCGCGCCTGCCGCGCTTTGCCCGCCCTTGTCGCAGCCTGTTGCAAAAAGCAGGCAAGCAAGCGCTGTCGCGCTGAATTTTAATAATGACAATTTATTGAAACACATATTTTTAAACTCCCAACATGGTAAATTTGATATCACATTTTATAGACAGCACATTTTAACAAACGTATATTAACAACCACAAACAAAAAAATCTTTTTTTATTTGATTTGCAATATGCACGTTTGATTAAAAAAGCAATTATACTATATATATATATATAAATTTTTGCTTAATTTTGCTCTAAGAAGCCGTTTTTTTTGAAAAACCAAGCAATGAAAATTCTATCTTTCCATTTTTAAGCATAATTTTAGCCTCTCCGCCGTTTTTGAGCTGTCCGAAAAGTATCTCGTCGGTCAGCGGCGTTTTTATCTCTTCTTGTATAACTCTTTTCATCTCTCTAGCGCCTAAATACGCGCTAAAGCCTCTATTCGCAAGGTACTCTTTAGCCGCGGGCGAAGCTGTGATTTTGATATTTTTATCCTTTAACTGCTCCTCAATTTCGCATAGCAGTTTTTCAACTATCTTTATCATTTGTTCTGTTTTTAAAGGTTTAAACTCTACAATTGCGTCAAGGCGATTTCTAAACTCAGGCGCAAAAAAATCTCTGACAGCCCTAAAAGTTTGGTCGTTTTCACTCTTTGTAAAACCAACCTGCGGCGCTTCTTTTGTGCCGAGATTTGAAGTCATTATAATGATAACATTTCTAAAATCTGTCTTTTTGCCGCTATTGTCCGTAAGTATTGCGCTGTCAAAAATCTGAAGCAAAATATTTAATAAATCTCCATGCGCTTTTTCTACCTCGTCTAACAAAAGCACGCAGTACGGGTGTTTTTTGATACTGTTTGTAAGCTGTCCGCCATCTTCAAATCCGATATAACCCGGAGGCGAACCTATAAGACGGCTTACGGAGTGTTTTTCCATATATTCGCTCATGTCGTATCTTTCAAAATGTACGCCAAGTTCGCTTGCTAACTGTTTTGCGACTTCTGTTTTTCCTACGCCTGTGGGTCCTACAAATAAAAATGAACCTATCGGCGAAGTCAGGTTGCCAAGTCCTGCGCGCGAACGTTTTATAGCATGCGTTAAAACGTCTATCGCTTCGTCTTGTCCGAAAATTTTACTCTTTAGTTTCAATGAAAGCGTCTTTAAAACGGCTCCTTCATCGCTTGAAGCTCTTGGATTTGGGATATTTGCCATAGAGGAGAGCGTATTTTCAATATCGGACGTTTCAACGATTTTTCTGCCGTCTTGTCTAAGATGAAATGAAGCGCATGTCTCATCTATCAAATCTATAGCAGAATCGGGCAAAAATCTATCGTTGATATATTTTTTAGCAAGCTCTGCGGCGGCTTTTAGCGTTGTATCGGGCAGAGTAATATTGTGATGTTCTTCGTAAACGCTCTTCAATCCTAAAAGTATCTGGTAACTCTCTTCAATGTCGGACTCTTTTATATCTATAATCGCAAAACGGCGGGAGAGCGCTCTGTCTTTATTGAAACTGTTTCTGTACTCTTGATAAGTAGTCGCTCCTATGCATCTTAATTTTCCGCTCGCTAAAGACGGCTTTAAAAGATTTGCCAAATCAATATTGCTCCCGCTTGTGGAGCCGGCTCCTACGATAGTATGTATTTCGTCTATAAAAAGTATCGCATTTGGTATCTGCTCAAGTTTTTCTATCGTATCTTTCAGTCTTTTCTCAAAATCGCCCCTGTATTTTGTACCTGCAAGCAAAGAACCGATATCAAGAGTAAAAAGACGGCAATTTTTTAATATCTCGGGAGTCTTGCCCTCATTCACGGCGAGCGCCAATCCTTCTACTATAGCCGTCTTGCCGACGCCGGGTTCTCCTAAAAGCAGAGGATTATTTTTTTTGCGGCGGCAAAGTATCTGCTGTACGCGCCGCAGCTCCTCTTTGCGCCCTATAAGCGGATCTATAAGTTTGTTTTTTGCCTGCTCCAATAAATTGATACAAAAATCCACTTCGCTCTTTTCGGTATATAAGCTCTTATCGCTGTGTTCTACAATCGCATCTAATAAATCGTCTTTATCTACTCCCTTTTCGCAAAGCAGATAGATACCGTAAGAGCTTTTCTCTTCAAATAAAAAATATATCATATCATACAGCGACGCTTCGTTTTTATCGGCTTTATTGATATGCAAAAACATCTGTTCTATCGTACGCGAAAGCGCTAAAGTTTCAGACGGTTCATAATCCGTATCTAAGGGCACTTTTCTATAATTTATAGCAAAATAACTCTCTAACGAGTGTTTTATATCCGCGATATCCTCTTCTTTTACATGTAAAGAGTTTAAAAGAGTTTTAATATCCTCATGTTCCAAAAGTATATAAAATATATGTTCTATAGTAAAATATTCATGGCGATGCACTTTTGCAAACGATATAGCGCGGTTAAAAACTTGACTCAACTCTTGGCTTAACATTTTTTACTCCTCCTCTAAAATCGCGCGAAGAGGGAAATTGTTGGCTTTGGCACATGCATGCACCTGTGCGGCTTTCGTCTCGGCTATCTCAAAAGGATATGCCCCGCATGCCGCTTTGCCCTCTTTGTGTATTTTCATCATTATATCAAATGCCGAATGCGCATTGTGCTCAAAATATAACATCAGTATCTTTACTACAAAATCCATCGTCGTAAAATCGTCATTCAAAAGATAAACTATATATCTTTTTGGTATTTTTACGTCTATACGCGTCTTTTCGGCAATACTTTTTTCTGTTTTAGCCATATGCTCACTCTTTTAAAATGCGTTCCAAATCTTTCTCTACAACAGCCGTATCTATGGCGCCGATATAATATTTATTATCCGTTTTATTTTCCCATATATCGGTTATATTACGGTATTTGCCGTTTTTCAGCACCACTTTAAAAGGCAAAGATATGAGGCTTTTATATTTTATATCTTCTGTTATCGTATCTGCCAAAGCTTTATTTGCGGGCGAATTTTTAGCTATAAAATAGTGCGCGTTATATGGTTTTGCAAAATTTTCAATAATATATTTTTCGTTTACATCTTCAAAATAACTAAGTCCTATAAGCGTCATATTTGAGATATATTTCAACTGCAAATTCATCAAAGCAGGCGCCTCTTTTTTGCATGGCTCGCAAAAAGTACCGAAGATATCAAATATCAGAACATTATCCTCTTTACCCTCCTGCACCAAGCCGCCTTCCACTCTTTTGATTGTGATTTTGGCGCCTTGAACGCTTGTAAGCTCAACGCTCTCGCCTATTTTTAACACGCTGCTTTTTGGGATTACATCTTCTTTGTCCGTGCAGCCAAACATTAAAAATGCGCAAAAAATTGTTATCAAATATTTCATCATAACATCCTGCCGTTTAATTGTATGGATTTTACCTTGTGTATGCTTAAAAAGCGAGTTATTTCGGCATTTTGCTTATAAAATTCTTTAAAATTTCTATTTGTTTATGCCTAATTATAGATTTTATCTGTTCCACCTTCATAGTCTCATTATCCACGCCATAGTCTGCGTATCTTAAAAGCTCCCACATTTTTTCTACCTGCTCTTTGCTAAAAACCAAATCGTTGCTTTTGCCCTCTCTGCCACCCAAATCAGCCAAACACGCTTCAAGAATACTGTTTAGCCTTTCTTTATCTTTTATCTTAAAGAGTAAAGAGGCTGTCTTTGAGAGCCGCATGCTATTTTTAAATACATTTTGCAATCTGTGGTGATTTAGCGCAAAAAATTTTGAAATCTCAAACTCTTTGCACTCAAGGCTCAACGTCTTTTGAACGCTCTTAAA
>JAIRNE010000033.1 GCA_031258205.1 Campylobacteraceae bacterium | reverse complement strand
ATATCTTTTTTATTTTTTATTTTTAATATATCATCCATGGATTCCTGCCACGCTTTGGCTACTTTTGACTCTTTGGGATTTCCGATAAGGCTCATGTAAAATCCCGTTCTGCAGCCCATGGGCGATATATCTATAATCTCAACGCTTTTACCGTTTAGATGCGCTCTCATAAATCCCGCAAACAGATGCTCCAATGTGTGCAATCCTTTCGCGCTCATTATCTCTTTATTCGGTTTGCAAAAACGCAAATCAAATACGCTTATAGTATCGCCCTTTGGAGTTTGCATAACCTTAGCGATACGAACCGACGGAGCGGGCATTTTTGTATGGTCAACTTTAAAACTGTCTAAAAGCGGCATAACTGCCTCCTTTTATAAAAATTTTCACGTATTATAACCAAAAAAGAGCTATTTAACTTATTTTTGTTATACTAATGATAATTTAAATTCCTTAGAAGGAGTAAAAGATGAGGCATATAATCGCGGCTTTAGCTATGCATGAGAGCGACATACATGTAATAGATAAAGCTGAAGAGCTGTCAAAAAAAACGGGTGCAAAACTTACATATCTGCATGCCATAGATACGCCGCTTTTTGACTTTTTCAACTCCAAAACTATTGACGAAAACGAAGTGAGAGAAGAGATTATCAACTCCGTCAAAAAACGCTCCAAAGCTAAAGAGGTCAATCTTATCACCGCCGCAACAAAAGGGTGGGAGTTGATTTTAAAAACGGCTAAAGATTTTAGTGCGGATCTTGTAATTTTGGGCAACATGAGTAAATCGCATGCAGTTGTGTATATGGGTTCAACCGCTAAAAGAGTGCTTGAAAAAATCGGCATTCCGGTATTTATCGCGCGCGATAAACCTATAAACGGCAAGATACTTATCCCCACAGACCTTGGGTACTACACCATGAGCGCGTCCAAAGTCAAAGAGTTTCTCAAGACCGACTCTGAAATTACCTATCTGTACGCCAACTCCGCCTCATTTTCAGACGTAGTTCCTTACGCTACTTTGGCGGTGCAGTCTTTGGAATTTGTGCAAGAAGAGATTGAAAAACAGGTGGACGAGTTTAAACAAGAGAGGACGGATGCCGAAACTGTTGTCATGGAGGCTGAATCGGTGTCGGAAGCTATTAAAGATTATGCCGAACAAAACGGTTACACGACAATCGTTCTTGCTTCTAAAAATTTATCGGGATTAAACCCCGTAATATTCGGCAGTACGGCATCTAAAATAGCTCAAATAGCGGATACAAATCTGCTTTTGACATTTGTGGAATAGGGCAGAGCGTTTTTTTACTCTTTATTGAAAGATTAGAATAATAGCGTAAAGGCTTTGAATCAGTTTGAGTTTATTTTATTAATTATGTAAAAATATTACTAAAATGCGCTATTATTGCGTATAAATTTTTGTAGGGGCTGGGTAGTGAGCGCGGTAAGGGAGTTTTTTAAAAATATTGAGAACTATAAAATTTATAATCTAATATTAGTCGCCACGGCGGCGTTTATGATTATACTTGTGAATAATTTCTTTGATATCAGGAACGAATTTAGAGCTCTTGCCGATAAAAACCGCGAACTCGCGTTCAAAGATATACGATATGCGATAGAGTCATGGATATTTGAGCGCATGGACGGTCTTGAGATAAGAGCTCAATATTTCAATCAATACTACGATAACGAAAAAAACGTACAGGATTTTTTGAGTATATACCTTAAAGGCAATAAATATTTTGATGCCGTTCAGCTTTTAATACCCGATATGTATTTTTATATCAATGATGAAAAGATGGATGATTTTAGGGACGGTTACACAAATTGGTACGGCAAAAAACATTATTATAAAAACGGCGAAAGCAAATGGTATCTTAACCAAAAATGGTTTCAAAGCACAAAAAATAAGTTAAAAACCACAATTGAAAAAGTAGATAATCACGGACTTTTAAAAGAGAGTACGTTCAATATTTGCACGCCCATACTAAGAGATAAAGAATTTAAAGGCGTTTTTTGCGGTATTATCAAAGCGAGTTTGCTGTTTGATAAGATAAAATCGCTTAACGTCCCCGACAATATCTATTATTTTATAGGCGAAGAGGACGATATCACGGCTCAAGGCGGCAGCAGTCAAGACGAACTTGCCGAAAAACTTGCCCAAATCCGCACTCAAAAACTATTTGGCGGCGGTTATACTACGCCCAGCGATATGTATATTGACGGCGATATTATCTCCATGGATAAAATCGGCGATTTTAATTGGTATATCGCCGTAGGAATGAAACAAGGAAAGGTGGAGAGCGAGATTATCAAGCATTTTTTCCAGCATGCGATTGTAACGTTTTTATACTTTACGGCATTTATAATTATAATAAACGCTTCATATGTTTTTTTGCACACAAGGGCAGAGGCGAAAAAAAGAGAGTATGAAAAACTTTTGGAGTATAACTCCCGCATGAGCGAAATAGGCGCATTGGTATCTGCCATCAATCATCAATTACGCCAGCCGTTGAACGCTTTGAGGCTTATCGTCAGTAACTCTTTGCAGCTTTTAAGAAACATAAAAGATGCCGATGTAAAAAGCGTAAAGGATAATCTAAAACTATCGCAGCGTTCTATCGCGATGATGGATAAAACAATCAATATTTATCGCAATTTTTATAGAAGCTCTAACGATATAAGCGAATTTGAACTTGTAGAATGCATAGAAAACGTACTTTATGTTACGCACATGGATTTAATGCATAATAATATTATGATAGAGATGGACAAAGGCGCGGCTGAAGGGCTTAAAATTTACTCGTCCGAAAACTTTATACAGCAGATTTTATTGGTATTGATACAAAATGCCAAAGACGCTATAGCCGACATGCCTGTAAAGAAAAATGAACTTGAAGACAGGAGAATAGAGATAAAATTTGATACGGATGACGAGAATGTAACAATTTTTGTTGTAGATTACGGAAACGGCGTCAAAGCGGTAAATAAACTTTTTTCGCCGCTAAGCCGTTCGCATAAGCCGAATGGATTTGGAATGGGGCTTTTCTTTGCGAAAAAATTGGCAGAAGAGAAGTTAGCGGGCAGTTTGGAGTTGGCACAAAATGCTAATCCAACGATATTTGCTTTAAAAATTAAAAAAGATATTAGGGAGAAAAAATGAGTATCCGCAAAACGACATTAGAGATGCTTGGCGCATTTTCGGTTTTAGTGGTGGAAGATGACGATATAGCGCGAGTTATGATAAAACAAGGATTGAAAGAATATTTTAAGGCATATTATGATGCAAAAGACGGTCTTGAAGGGTTAAATTTATTTAAAAAACACCGCGTGGATGTTATTGTGGCAGATATTCACATGCCAAAACTAAACGGATTTGAGATGATAAAAGAGATATATGCGCTCAAACCTTCGCAGCCGTTTATTGTAATTACCGCTTATGATACCGACCAAAATATAGTAAGCAGTATCCACAGCGGCGTATTTAGTTTTTTGAGAAAACCGTTGGATATTCAAGATTTGCAGACGGCTATTTTGCTTGCGCTTTCCAAAAAGATAAAACAAAAACAGATTCATTTAAGTCCGACTGTCGCAATTGACACGAACAAAGAGATTATCTACAAAAACGGCGAACCGCTCTTTTTGACGCAGGTAAACAATAAAATCTTTTGGCTTTTGTGCTATAACCTCAATCGTCTTGTCAGTTACAATATGATAGAAGATTATGTATATTACGGCGACAGTGTCAATAAAAGCACGGTACATACGGCAATACTGCGCATCAAAAAACAGTTAAACGACGTGAATATAGAAAATATTTCCAATTCGGGCTATATCCTAAAGGCGTAATCGCTAAATTTTCCAAAATGCCGCCGCTTTGCAGCCTGAGTCGGCACAGAAAATTTCTTGCATATGAAGCGGTAGCGTCAAATTTGTATCTATTGGCGTGCCGTAAAAATATGCAAAACTCATGCCGTTTTTATCCTTTTTAATACAGCAAAGAGATATGTCGGCAGACAAGTCATCTATTCGTGCGGGGGAATTTGCCGCTTTCTAAATAAACAGCTTAAATCCGCGATTTGCCATCCGTACATGTATGTTAAGGGTAGCATACCAGCGGTTATCTCATCAATCGGATACCTCCATACATGTATGTTAAGAGTTTGGCAAACCTTTAAATTTTTACCTCTTTCTGTTGTCGGCGTATTAAAGGATGATCGTTTTTTGGATTTTTAAAAGAATTTTTGTGTTAAAACCCGCATTTAACGCGGGTTTTAAGTTATGTATTGGTTATTATAATTTTTCTGCGTTTTTAGAAAGATACTCGGCAATACCTTTTGTATTTGCCTTAATGCCCTCGTCGCCTTTGTTCCAGCCGGCAGGGCAGACTTCGCCGTACTCGTTAGTGTAAAGCATAGCGTCCACTACTCTTAACAATTCGTCCACATTTCTTCCTAAAGGAAGGTCGTTTATCACCGCGTGTCTTACGGTGCCGTCTTTATCAATCAAAAACGAACCTCTCAAAGCTACGCTGTTATTGACAAGCACGTCAAAATCGCGCGCTATCTGTTTTGTAATATCGGCTACAATAGGAAAACGCACATTTCCGATACCGCCGTTTTTAACTTCGGTGCTTTTCCATGCAAAGTGCGTAAATTGAGAATCCACAGAGACCGCTATGACATTGATGCCGCGTTTTTTAAATTCGTCAAGTCTGTGGTCAAACGCGATGATTTCGGACGGGCAGACAAAAGTAAAATCCATAGGATAGAAAAATACCACTGTTCCTTTTTCGCCGAAATTTTTATAGAGATTAAAATCTCCAACTATTTGATTGTCTCCTAAAACCGCAGCAGCTGTGAAATCAGGCGCTTTATTTGTTACTAACATTGTTTTCTCCAAGTAATAAATTTTATCAGTTCGGAAACTATATCATCAAAATCATAAGTTATTGTTTAATTTTTTAATAAATGCGATATTTTTTATCTTATTTTGCGATTTTTAGTTCTAAAAAACAAAAAAGTTACACAAAAAGTTACATTTTATCATTATCAAACTGTTTTAATAACCATTTAAATAAGAGTTTGATATAGTAAAACCCATTTTTTTAAAAGGAGAAAATATGTCGGTTAAAATTACAGATTTGTGTATTTCCTGCGGTTCATGTATTGACGAATGCCCTGTTGAGGCGATTGTTGACGACAGCGACAACCCGGTTGGAGACGGAATATATTATGTTTATGCCAATAAATGCGTTGAGTGTGTAGGACATCATGACCAGCCTGCCTGCGCGTCAGCCTGTCCGACAGACGGCTGTATCGTATGGGATGCGGCGACAGAAGGTCAGCCGTTTCGTTCAGAAATAGGCGCAGACCAGCGCAAAGGCGATACTTCGGCGGCTTCATAAAACACGGTGCGCGCCGATTTTTTAGTCGCAGCGCGCCATTTTATGTAAAATAAAAAAAAATCTGCTATAATCTCACCCTTTATTTAAAATATCATTGCTAAGGAGCATATCCTATATGGAGCAGACATTATCTATTATCAAACCTGATGCAGCGGCAAAAAATGTTATTGGAAAGATTATTGACAGATTTGAAAGTAATAATCTTAAAATAGCGGCTATTAAAAAATTAAAACTATCCGAAGAGGATGCCGGTAAATTTTATGCGGTGCATAAAGAGCGACCTTTTTTTAAAGATTTGGTTAAATTTATGACAAGCGGAGCCGTTGTCGTTATGGTACTTGAGGGCGAAAACGCGGTAGCTAAAAACCGCGAATTAATGGGCGCGACAAACCCTAAAGAGGCAAAAAAGGGCACAATTAGAGCCGATTTTGCCGAGAGTATAGACGCAAATGCCGTTCATGGAAGCGATAGTTTGGAGAATGCGGCAATAGAAATAGCATTCTTTTTTTCCAAAAGAGAGTTAGCTTAACATTGGAAATAGCTTTTAGAAAAATTACCAAAGAGGCTTTAAATTTTGAGCTTTTAAGCGAAAATATAAAGTTTTCGGGTAAAGTTTTTAGAAAATCTTCCGATTTAGTCTTGCTTAAAGCCGATTTAGTCGGACAAATCAGCCACACATGCGATAGATGCGGCGATGAATTAAATTTAGAGATAAATGAACCGCTTGAGATACTTCTTTCAGACGGAATTTATAAAGGCGAGATAGATAATCTTGACGTAGTAGAGTTTTACGGCGGGGTTATCGATTTCAATGAGATTTTGCAAAGCGAAGTAGAAGCCGTCAAAAGCGGTTACTACTATTGCGGCAAATGTAAAAATTAACAAGGAGAATACAATGGCAGTCCCAAAAAGACGAGTGAGTAAAACAAGAGGCGCTAAGCGCAGAACTCACTATAAAATCACTTTACCAATGCCCGTGAAAGCAAGCGACGGCACATGGAAAATGCCTCACCGTATCAATAAAAACAGCGGCGAATATTAAGAATATATAGATGTTGAAAATCGCTATTGACGCTATGGGCGGAGATTTAGGCTTTGCTCCTATTATAGAAGGAACCATAAAAGCTTTGGCGGAAAGGGACGATTTTGAGGCGATATTGGTAGGCAAAATTGACGCCATTAAGCCCCTTATTTCGCCGTCTATGCAAAATAGAGTACAATTTATTGAAGCTGAAGATGTGTTTGACATGCATGAATCTGCCACCGATGTCTTAAAACGCAAAGAGTCCACTATATATAAAGCGGTGGATTTAGTAAGAGAGGGCAAAGCCGACGCAATCGTATCAGCCGGACACAGCGGCGCGACTATGAGTTTGGCAACGCTTCGCGTAGGACGGCTCAAAGGCGTGTTAAGACCTGCTATTGCCACTTTGATGCCGACCGTACACAACAATATATCCACGCTTGTTTTAGATGTCGGTGCAAATGTTGACTGCAAGGCGGAACACTTATTTCAATTTGCCATAATGGGCGAATGTTACGCTAAAAATGTGATGGGCATAAAAAAACCGAAAATCGGACTTTTATCAAACGGCGAAGAGAGCAGTAAGGGTAACGATGTTACCAAAGAGACGTATGAGATGATGGCAAAACTCAACTCGTTTGTGGGAAATATTGAGGGCAATAACATCTTTGACGCTTCCGTGAATGTCGTTATATGCGATGGATTTGTCGGCAATATCGTACTAAAAACAAGCGAAGGCGTAGCAGAGTCTATTACCAATATTATCAAAATGAACGTAAGAAAATCTCCGCTTGCAATCGCAGGCGCCGCTTTAATGAGAAAAGTCTTTAAAATACTCAAAAAACAGGTTGATTATGCAGAATACGGCGGCGCGCCTTTGATGGGCGTGAAAAAGTGCGTCATTATAAGCCATGGAAAAAGCAACGCCAAGGCTATTAAAAACGCTATTTTTCAAGCTCTCAAATTTGCGGACTCGCATGTAACGCAAGCTATAGAAGAGGAGATTGCAGAATTTGAATAAAGTTTACGCATGTTTTAAATCTATCGGCGCTTATGCTCCCAAAAAAATTTTAAGTAACAGCGATTTGGAGAATATGGTTGAAACCACAAACGAGTGGATAGTTCAGCGCACAGGTATAAAAGAGCGCAGACTTGCTTCAGAAAATGAACTTACAAGCGACCTTGGAATAAAAGCCGCCAAAACGGCTATCAAAAGAGCGGGTATAAAAACGGACGATATTGACGCTATTATCTGCGCCACACTTACGCCCGATTTTTTATGCATGCCTGCAACAGCTTGTATTATAGCTTCAAAGCTTGGCATTAAAAACGTTCTTGCATTTGACGTAAGTGCGGCTTGCAGCGGATTTGTATATATACTCTATCTTGCTAAAACTCTTATAGAATCAAAACTTCATAAAAACATACTCATTATCGGCGCGGAAAAATTAAGCTCCGTTATAGATTATACCGACAGAAGCACTTGTATACTATTTGGCGACGGCGCAGGCGCGGCAGTTATAGGTGTGACAGAAGATAAAAATGAAGCGATAATGGATATACAAATAAGCGCAGACGGCGATTACGCGCATCTTTTAGTAGCCCCTCGTTCACGCGTTACGCATCCAAAAGACGGCAGAACACTTGAATACTTACAGATGGCGGGTAATGAGGTCTTCAAGGTAGCGGTTAAAACACTTACAAATGATGTGGTGGAAATTTTGCAAAAAAACAACATACCCTCAAACCAGATAGACCACTTCATACCTCATCAGGCAAATCTGCGTATTATAGAGGCTGTACGCGAAAAGTTAAATTTTCCGCATGAAAAAACCGTTTTGACCGTGCATAAATACGGCAATACGTCAGCCGCGTCTATTCCTATGGCGATGAATGACGCTTATGAAGAGGGCAGGATAAAGCATGGCGATTTGATACTGCTGGATACGTTTGGCGGCGGATTTACATGGGGAAGCGCGCTGCTTCATTTTGGCGGCAAATAGCGTGCAAGCTTACGAATTATTTTCCAAAAGTATCTTTTCGCACTTTTTTATCTGTTTGTCAACGACTTGAATAATCTCTTTTAACTCTTTGATTTTCTCCTCCCCGTCCGCTTCGTCAAGCTTCGCTTTCAAAGCGGTTTTTCGGGCGCGAAGTTTGTCTATCAAAGAGGAGAGATTTTCATTCTCGCTTTTCCCAAATCCCAGCATATTTTTAAGTTTTTCAAAAAATCCGCTTTTGTTTTCCATTATTGCTCCTTTGCCGACAACGCCGCTTGCATTGTCTCTTTTTGCGCCATGTCTTTATGGATAAAGATGATTTTAGCCGCCTGTATAAGGGATTTTGATATCTGCGCGGCATAAGCGTTATCGTTCATGAGTGAACTTCCCATCAGCGGCGATACCGATCCTGATTTGAGCAGCGTTCCGAGCATTAACGAAGCGTTCTTTTCAAACTTTTCACTAAACGTTTCAAGCTGTGCTATAAATATCACGCCAAGATCCTCCTCCTCGCTTTTAAAAACTTTATCCAATATTCTAAACTGCGTCAAAAGATGCTCTCTTATAGCGTTATAGCCGTTTTTGATGCCGCTGTTGGGACTTATCATGTACTTTGTCAAATTTTTTTGCAAATGCTTCAAATCTTTTAACGCTTCCACAATATTCAGCGCCGCTTTTTGCAGCTGCGTCAAATCTCCCACTATGCCCTCGTCTGCGCCTGAGCTTTGCGAAATGATAATAAAATTTACTATTTTGCCGTAAACGGTTTTTATCTTCTTTTGATATATCTGTTCATAATCAAAATCCAACTCTCTTGAGCGGAGCTTTATCACCTCTTCGGCTTTTTTATCCGAATGCAAATCTTCAGGCGTAACATGTATGCCAAGAGCCATTATATTTGCGGCGTTTTGATAAAGATGGCAAATCTCTTTGCGCACCGCTTCGCGTATCGCTTTTTCGTGCGTAATGGGACTGCTCAAATATAAAACGTCATCTTCCGCGTTACTCTTTTGGCGTATGATTTTTTGCGCCGCGGCGGCAATATACTCTATCCACGGATACAAAAACGCCACTCCTAAAAAATTGATAGTAGTGTGGAACAGCGCCAATTTCAGAGCATAATTGTTTTCGTCAATACCAAACGCAATAGCTTCGTATTTCACAAGCGTGATAAGCTGATAGATAAACGCGATAGATAAAACGCATATAAAAGCGTTAAAGGCAAGATACAAAAACGCAAGCCGCTTGCCGTCCACGTTAGAGCCAAGAGAGCTGATAAGCCCCGTCATAGTTGTGCCCAGATTTGCCCCAATGACAATGCCCAAAGCGTTCATGTAGCTCACCTGCTCCGCATTCAGCGCCGCTATCGTAAGTACTATCGCAGCAAGCGAGGATTGCGTAACGACAGCGATAACTATACCCAAAGCGAAAAATATAAGTACTCCCGACATCCCATCTATGGAATATTGCGCGAGATTAAAATCGTTCCCTATCGCTTCAAAACCCTCTTTTATATAAGCCACGCCCAAAAATAGAAAGCCGATGCCGATAAGCACCTGTCCAATGCTTTTAAATCTTTTGGAAGATTGCAGTAAAAATATAACGCCGAAAATTATAATAGGCATAGCGTATTTGGCTATATCTACTTTAACGCCAAGACCGCCGATAAGCCACGCGCCCGAAGTTGTGCCGATTTGGGAGCCGAATATAATGCCGATGCCTTGCGCAAGAGTAATAAAGTTCGCGCTTAAAAACGAAATACTTAAAAGCGAAACAAGCGTAGAGGATTGCATAATAGCCGAAGCGGCGGCTCCAAAAACGATACTTTTCAGTTTTGTAGAGGCTTGACGGCGCAAAAACAGCTCCAGCGCGCCGCCGCCGGAACTTTTAAAGCCCTCTCCCATTATTATCATGCCGAAGATAAAAATTGCAATTCCGGCACTTAAAAGCAGTATATTTTCGCTCTTGAAAAATAGATACGAAAGAAACGCCAGCACTGCTATCAAAAAGACTCTTTGCACCATTTACCTTTCTGACTTTTCATTAGGATAGCATATTTTCTGCCAAATTACGCTTATTAAACTTTCCATTATTTCAAAAAATATCCGCCTCTGCGTCATTGCGACCGTCCCTTTTCCGTCATTGCGAGCTTCCCCCTTTTTTCCGTCATTGCGAGCAAACGAAGTTTGCGTGGCAATCCACATGTAAAGCCTAACTCTCCGTCATTGCGAGCGTAAGCGCGGTAATCCACATGTAAAGCCTAACTCTCCGTCATTGCGAGCAAACGAAGTTTGCGCGGCAATCCAGACGCGTAAGCGTTACATATTTTTAATTCAAATCACAGGGTTCTATTTTAAAAAACAAAACTAACCATTATTTGTAATTTCTCTGGATTGCTTCGTCAGTCGCTATGCTCCCTCCTCGCAATGACGGGGGGAGGTTGTCATTGCGAGCGACCAGCGGGAGCGCGGCAATCCAGAAAAAATAATCAATGTTTTAATTTTCGCAATTTTAACATTTGGAACGCTTATGTGTTAATAGATTGCTTCGTCGCTTCACTCCTCGCAATGACGGAGGGTGATGCAATGATATAAAAGGCGTGGATTGCCACGTAGCTAAAGCTCCTCGCAATGACGGAAGTGGGGCAATGACATAGGAGGTAATGCAATTTTTTTATATTCATTCTCAACAAACCAGCCTCTTTTATGTTGATTTTTGATATAATTTTGCAAGTATTCCTATAAATACAATCTAAATAACAGGAGTTTTCAATGTTATCTTCAATGACTAAACTCAAAGATTTATCTTTGATTGGGCATAGGGTTTTATCTTTGTTTAAGTTAAAAAGTTATCTCTCTCTCTCTCTCTCTCTCTCTTATTAGCTTTTTTCCTTAGTTTTTCCTTAATCGGCTGCGGAGGCAAAGATTCTAACAACGGCGGCAGTGAACCTTCTACTTTCAGCGTCTCTTTCTATGATGAAAATCTTACTCTATTAGAAAAGTCTGACAATCTGCCCAATGGTCATGAAGTAGATTTTACTTCAAACGGTTCAGCTTACAATGTATCTAACTGGTATCTTGCAAACGGTTCTAATCCTGCACCAACTCATTACGCTCTAACAAGCAATATAAACTTTTATGCAATTCCAAACGTTACAGAGATTACCACACAAGAAGAGTTGGCAGATATCAATACCGACATCAGTACTCTTGCAGGTAAATATATCCTGCTTAACGATATAGATTTAAATGAAACCCAAGCAGGATTTGACGCTGATACTATCAGCGGCTGGATACCTATAGGAGACTATTCAAATAGATTCACAGGCATCTTTAACGGCAACGGCAACGCTATAACAAATCTTTGGATAAATAGAACCTCCGCTAATTATGTCGGTCTATTTGGGATTATAGAAAATGCCCAAATAAAAAATCTCACAGTTGAAACGGCAGAGGGTAAAGAGGTAAAAGGACAATACCATGTCGGCGGCATTGCGGGACTTGTTTACACCTCCTCCGTTACAAACAGTTATTTTGCTGGAAATGTCAATGGAGTTGGTTATGTCGGCGGCATTGCGGGATATGTTAAATACTCCTCCTCCATCACAAACAGTCATTCAACGGGAAATGTTAGTGGAGTACAATATATCGGCGGCATTGTGGGATGGGTTTACTCATCCTCTTCCATCACAAACAGTTACTCTACAAGTAATGTCAGCGGTGATTATCGTATCGGCGGTATCGCTGGAGTTGTTGAATCCTCCTCCTCCGTCACAAACAGTCATTCTGCAAGTAATGTCAGCGGAAATGAGAGAGTCGGCGGCATTGCGGGACTTGTTTGGAGTTCCTCCGTCACAAACAGTTATTTTGCTGGAAATGTCAGCGGTAATGATTATGTCGGCGGCATTGCGGGATATGTTCGAGACTACTCCTCCATCACAAACAACGCCGCTATTAACCCTTCCGTTACGGGATCAATCAATGTAAACCGTGTAACGGGATATATTCAGGGCGGCACCGTAACAGATAATTTCGCTTTAGATGATATGAGTGTCATTGGTTCTGCAAGCGGCGATGCGGGAATATCTAAAACCGAATTAGAGTTAAAAACGAAAGCAACTTACAGTAATGCTACAGACGCGGGAGGTCTTGGCTGGTTATTTGACGGAAACAATGATACCAATCCATGGAAAATAGACGCAGGTAACGGCTATCCGTATTTATATTGGGAATAACTAACGATGGCTATCCGTATCTATATCGGCAAGAGTTGTAAAATCAATCTCCTTGCATGTGAGATTGATTTAAAAGACGCAGACCAAAACTAAGGTTATTCAAGCAATCTTACATGCGAGATTGATTAAAAGGCGGAGGATACCCTCCGCCTTATTCTTCTGTCATTGCTGCATACAGTTGTCCTTTTCCGTCATTGCGAGCGTAAGCGCGGCAATCCAGACGCGTAAGCGTTACATGTTTTTAATTCAAATCACAGGGTTCTATTTTAGAAAAAACAAAACTAACCATTATTTGTAATTCCTCTGGATTGCTTCGTCAGTCGCTGCGCTCCCTCCTCGCAATGACGGAGGAGGGACGAATGACGAAAAAAAGCGTGGTTTGCCACGTCGCTAACGTTCCTCGCAATGACGGGGGAGAGGTTGTCATTGCGAGCGTAAGCGCGGCAATCTATCTTTGTATTTATATGCAAGACCGGTTTTAAATAGTTACATGTAAACACTCTGTTTTTATCAGTGCAGAAATAGCTTTGTCTCTTAATAATATACTAAACACATCAGAATACTATTGTATATTTGTAAAAAATATGATACAATTACTTTTTTGCACGAGGAGCGAAAAATTATTGATAATAGTTATTATAATAAGCAGATTTTTAGTTTATTTATTTATAATAATCATTATCACTTATTTTGATTCACAAAAGGAGCAATGCATGTCCGTACTTGTTATTGGAGCTGACGAAATAACCCCCATAAAAGCGGTGCTTAGCGGTTTGGGCGCTGATGAAGTTATTCATTGGGATGCGCGCAAAAAGAGCAGCGTAAACCGCAAAACGATACCTTGCGATACTGATTGCGTAGTTATGCTGACAAGTTTTCTCAATCACAACACGATGAAACTGTTCAAATCCGAAGCCAAAAAACGCAATATTCCGGTAGTCTGCGCGAAAAGAAGCGTAAGCTGCGTTTACAGCGAGTATTGCAAAGTATTCGGATTGAAAAACGAATATGAATGCGAATAGCCGCGAAAATAAATTTTATCTCTAATTTGTGCCATTTACAGACCTAAAAACGCCAAGAGTTAAAATATCGCGGCGATACGACGAAAAAACGCTGACAAAATACGCTATATTTACAAAACGGCGATGAGCGGCGGGGATTTTGTTTTAAGCGGATTTGTTTCGCGCACTTTCCGTTGTATCGGGCAAATTTTTCTAATGATATTAACAGTGTTTGCCGCCATACTTTTTTGCGGCTTTTTATAAAAACGTGAATGATTAAAGAGGCAACTAAAAAACATAATCTCATGTAAGTATTTGTCTATTGACTTGCAAGAGTTACGCTTTGGCTCGTTTCATTGCCGCTTTTGCTTCGCGCTCTGCCTCTTTACGCTTCAGACTTTCTCTTTTATCATGCTCTTTTTTGCCTTTAGCTAAAGCGATTTGCGCTTTTATGCGGTTTTTATCGCTCAAATAAAGACTTAAAGCCACAATAGCCATTCCCTCTTTCATTACTTTGCCGAAAAGCTTATCTATCTGTTTTCTGTGCAGTAAAAGTTTTCTGTCGCGCCGCTCGTCAGGTTTAAAGAATGGATTTACCGTATCCATGTACGCAATGTGAGCGCCTATCAAAAACGCTTCGCCTTTGATAATTTTGACAAAAGAATCTTTTAAATTCGCGCGCCCAAGCCGTATAGCTTTAGCTTCGCTCCCTTTTAATTCAATGCCCGCTTCGTAAGTTTCGAATATTTCAAAATCATGCAGCGCTTTTTTGTTGCGCGCTATCGTTACGCCCACTGTTTTACCTTAAAAAATGTACTTCCGCTGCCGCTTAAAAATAATCCTTCATCGGCTTTTGCTTTTAAAGACGGATAGCATATCAAAACGCTTCTTAAAAGGTCGTTTAAAGCCGTATTATTAAATTTTTTTAGTATCTCTTTAGAGGTTAATGACGCGAGTTTTTCTGCCGATTTTTTATCCTCTTGCCCCGGCTCTGTAAAATTGCTATAAACTAAACCTGTGTCGCACATCGTATCGTCAAATATCAGTTCAATATCGGGCACATCGTCATCCAAAGGCTCTATAACCTCGCCTATACCCCTTACGTTTGCCGCTTTGCATTCATGTAAAAAAAAGTTCACGTCGGCTCCTATTTTGCTTCCGATGCCGCATAATTCTTCTATTGAAAGTCCAAGCTCAAGCGTTCTGTTGATATAGAGTAAAAAAGCCGCCGCATTGGAGCTTCCGCCGCCCAAACCGCCTCCGAAAGGGATATTTTTTTTGACGCTCAAAAAATATTCGGCAAAAAAATCGTCTATTTTTTTATTATCCAATAGTTCATAAGCTTTATAAATAGTGTTTTTTTTAAGTTCGCAGTTAAAGCCGCCCTTGAGTTCAAAGCCTCTCGCATGAGAGGGTTTTGGTAAAAATTCAATCTCATCATAAAGATTGTCCACTCTTACAAAACGGGATACTATCTCATGATAACTGCCTCTTGTGCCTATAATTTTTAAAAAAATATTAATCTTTGCATGCGACTTTATCATATCTCTATCCTGTTTAAAATATAACTGACATTGTTTTGGTCTATTTTAATGACGGATAAAAAGTTGTCCGTTATCACAAAATATTCGCCAAAATCGCTTTTTTTAAACCGCTCTTTTTGCAAAACTCTGCCCAGCAATAAATCCTCTTTTTCACCCTCGTAAAAGTTCTCTTCCAAATCCAAAAAGTCCGTTACTAAAAGCGGTTTTTCATTTTCATATTTAAACTCTCCCTCGCTCTGTCTATGCAGCGATTTTAAACACCCCTCAACGCCAAGCGATTCGGCTAACATTTTGCCCAAAGAGCGGATATATCCCCCTTCGCTTACTTTAGCTTCAAAGGTCAAAAACGGGTGTTCGTAGCTTTTTATATTAAACTCAAAAACTTCCGTCTCTATCTCTTTTAATTCAAACTCTTTGCCTTCTCTCGCCAAATCGTACGCTCTTTTGCCGTTAATGCGTTTTGCGCTGAATTTTGGCGGGATATATTTGACTTGTCCCGTGAGTTTTGCCGCCGCTTGATAGATTTGGCTTAAATCAAACGGTTTTAACTCCGTTACGCTCTGTATCAATTCCGCGTCTAACGATTCGCTTTTTGCGCCGAGCCAAAGTACGGCTGTGTAAACTTTGGGCGTTTTTTTCAAAAATCGGAACAGTTTTGTGTATTGCCCGAAAGCTATTATCAAAACGCCGCATGCATTCACGTCAAGCGTTCCCGAGTAGCCGGCTTTTTTTATGCCGTACTTTTTTTTAAGCCGGGATAAAAATTTACTGCAAGAGATACCGCATGGCTTATCGGCTGCGAAGATTAGATTTTCACTCAAATTTTTTCCACAAATGTACTTAAAATATCGCGTTTATCGCCGCCGAAATTTATCCGCAGTTTGCACTCTTTTTTGATTTTTGTAACTTCTGTTACTCTGCCTATGCCGAATATTTTATGTTTAATAAGATCGCCTTTTTTAAATTCGGAGTTTTTTTCTATGATTAAACCGCCGCCGCAAACGCCCGCCTCATTTAAAAAGCGGCTTTTTGTCAAATCCGTTCTTCTGCCCTTATAAAAGCGGCTTGCCGAATAGCTTAAAGTCAACTCTTTTTTCGCCCGCGTGATAGCGACATAGCCAAGTCTTCGCTCCTCTTCCATGTCGTTTGATTCTCCGATGAGCGGGAAAAATCCCTCTTCCATTCCAATGACAAACAGATGTTCAAACTCCAAACCTTTGCTTGCATGAACGCTCATGATATTGATGCTGTCGCCGTCTATCTGGTCTTGTTCGCTTTGAAGGGCGATTTCGTTTAAAAACATATCTATGGTAGCCTGCGGATTTTGCTTGATATAATCTCTAAAAAGTCCGAAAAACTCATCAATATTTAACGTGCGCTCTATAGAATCCGGAAGCTCTTTATAGTATCGCCTTATGCCAAAAGTTCTCTCTATCTCGTCAATCAAATCATAAGAGCTGTTAATATTTGCTACACTCTCTATGCCCTCTAAAAACTCTATCAATTTTTCATATGATTTTTTAGACGCCGTCTCTTTGATAATCTCCATATTTTTGCGCATAAAGTCATATATGGAGAGTTTTGCACTGTCGGCTAAATAGGCGATTTTATCTATCGTAACTTTTCCAAGTCCTCTTTTTGGACGGTTAATAATGCGCAAAAGCGAAAAATCATCGTGCGGATTGATGATAATCCTTAGATAACTTATCAAATCCTTTATCTCCGTTCTTTCGTAAAACTTTACGCCGCCTACCATTTTAAACGGTATATGCATACGGTTTAATCCCTCTTCCAAAGAGCGCGAAAGAGCGTTTATGCGGTAAAGTATGGCTATCTCTTTGGGATTTACGCCGTTATCTATAAGTTTTTTGACGCGCATGGCTACTGCTGAGGCTTCCGCATTTTCATCGGGAGACTCCATAAACTGCACCTCTTTGCCTTTGCCTTTTGTGCTTTTTAAGACTTTGCCGAGCCTTGAGCGGTTATGTTCTATCAGTTCGTTTGCCGCGCGTAAAATCTCATCTGTAGAGCGGTAATTGTATTCAAGTTTTATAATAGTCGTATTGTCAAACATTTGCGGAAATTCAAGTATATTTTTGATATTTGCGCCCCTCCAGCCGTAAATACTCTGATCATCGTCTCCTACAACGCAGATATTTGAGTGCGCGAAACAGAGTTTTTTTAAGAGTTTGTACTGCAAATCATTGGTGTCTTGATACTCGTCTACCATTATATATTGATAGCGGCGGCTTGTCTCTTCGCATAACTTCGCGTCTTTATCTAAAATCTTATATGTGAGAGTAAGCAAATCGTCAAAATCAACAAGATTATTTTGTAATAGATAGGTTTCGTACCGTTCGTAAAGCGAAGCTATCATCTCATACTGTTTGCTTCCCGCCTGCTCTTTGGCAAGTTCGGGGGTTAGAAATGAATTTTTATAGTGCGAAATCTCATTTGATACTACAGATGTCGGCATCTCTATCTCAAAACTTTTCAAAATGCGTTTTTTGTCGTCGCTGTCTATAACGATAAAATTATTTTTGCGTTCCAAACGATTGATATGAAACTTTAAAAACAGCAGTCCGAATTTGTGAAAAGTGCATAAAAGCGGCGGATAGATAACTTTCAAATCGGCGTTTCTTAAAAGCGACAACGCTCTTTCTCTCATCTCGTTAGCGGCTTTGTTGGTGAAAGTAAGAGTCAGCGTATTTGCCGGGTCTATACCGACAGCTCCTACAAGATATGCCAAACGCGAAGTAATAGTTTTTGTTTTTCCGCTTCCCGCGCCCGCCAATATCAAAATAGGATCGTCTATCTTTTTGACAGCCTCAAGCTGCGATTCGTTAAGCGCGCTTAAAATAGTATCCATTGCTCGTCTTTTTGCTTTTTTATAAAGTAAATAAGATTGTAGCAAAAAAAAATTAAAAACAGTTTTTTATAAAGTTTATCTTAAATATAAACTCTTTTTGCTCTATTTTGATATAATTAAAATTTATAAAAAATTATGCAGGAGAAAAGAATATGAACGATTTAAATAACCCCGAAATGTATCTGAATAGAGAGATAGCGTGGCTCCATTTTAACACGCGCGTTTTAAGCGAATCGTTCAAAAAAGAGCTCCCGCTTCTTGAAAGGCTTAAATTTTTAGCTATTTATGTTACAAATTTAGACGAATTTTATATGATAAGAGCGGCAGGGCTTAAACAGCTTCTGTCTGCCGGTATCGTAACGACGGGCAACGACGGACAAACGACGCTTGATCAGCTGCGCGCCATAAGAGAGTATGTAACAAATGAAAAAGATGTTTTTGAGCAGAGTTACAACGAAATAATTCAAGGTTTAGCCAAAGAAAATCTTTTTATCTCAAAATACAGCGCGGTAAGCCGCGAATTGCAGATAAAAGCGGACGAGTTTTTCTTTTCAAATATTTTTCCCGTTATCGTTCCCATAGCGGTTGACGCGACACATCCGTTCCCGCATTTAAACAACCTCAGTTTCGCGCTTGCCGTTAAATTGCAAGACTCTGAAAACGGCAAGATAAAATACGGCATGATAAGAATTCCAAGAGTACTGCCCAGATTTTACAAAGCAAACCGCAATGTCTATATACCGATTGAATCCATCGTAAAATGGCATGTTGAAGATATATTTCCGGGTTACGCGCTCATAGCTTCGGCTCCTTTTATAGTTACAAGAAATGCCGATATGAATATAGAAGAGGAGGAAGCGGACGACTTTATGCTCATGATGGAGCAGGGGTTGAAACTGCGCCGAAAAGGGGCGTTTGTAAGGCTTGCCATCAAAAAAGACGCAGACCCTGATATCGTGGAGTTTTTAAATTCGCATATGCAGATTTTTCAAAAAGATATTTATGAGTACAGTATCCCTTTAAATTTGGGAGCGTTATGGCAGATAGTCGGCAACAAAGACTTTTTGCATTTAACTCTGCCTCCTTATACGCCGAAAATTTTACCGCCTTTAAATACAAATGAGTCCATTTTTGCGACGATAGACAAAGGCGATATTTTAACGGCGCACCCGTACGAAAGTTTTGATTCGGTAACGTCGTTTATCCAGGAAGCTTCAAAAGATCCGAAAGTCGTCTCTATTCGCATGACGCTTTACCGCGTTGAGAAAAATTCGCCTATAGTCCAAGCGTTGATAAATGCCGCAAGCGACGGCAAACAGGTAACCGCTATGGTAGAGTTAAAAGCCAGATTTGACGAAGAGAATAATCTGCATTGGGCAAAAGCTTTAGAAAATGCGGGAGCTCATGTGATATACGGCATCACAGGCTTTAAAGTCCATGCGAAAATCACGCAGGTTATCCGCCAAATAGACGATAAGCTGAAGTTTTATATGCATTTTGGCACCGGTAATTACAATGCATCCACCGCACGCATATATACCGATATAAGTTTTTTTACGTCGCGTGAAAATTACGCTAAAGATTCAACGACATTTTTTCATATCTTATCGGGCTTTTCCAAAAATAAAAAGCTTGAAAATCTTTCCATGTCGCCCATGCAGATAAAAAACCGCGTGATTATGATGATAAACAGCGAAGCGGAAAAGAAAAACGAAGGACATATCATCGCGAAAATGAACGCTTTGGTAGATTCTGACGTCATAAAAGCCCTTTATAACGCCTCCATGAAAGGCGTTAAAATAGAGCTTATCATACGCGGGATTTGCTGCTTAAGACCGGGCGCTGAAGGAGTGAGCGATAATATCAGCGTCAAGTCTATCGTCGGTAAATATTTAGAACATGCGCGCATTTTTTACTTTAAACACTCAAGCCCAAATCTTTTTATCTCAAGCGCCGATTGGATGCCGCGAAATTTGGAACGCAGATTGGAACTCATGACGCCCATAGAGGATAAAGCTTTGCAAAAAAAGCTTTTTGAGATTTTGCAGGTACAGCTTAGCGATAACGCTTTGAGCTGGCGGCTTGGAAACGACGGCAAATATATAAAACAGAGCGCGGGAGAAGCCAAAGAGATAAATTGTCAGCAGATGCTGGAAGAGTATATCAACAGGATATACAAAACGATGAAAAAAGATGCGACATCCGCGAAAGCAGATCAGTTGGCGAAAAAGCTGTTTAAAGAGAGTTAAAGTTTATAGATTTGTATCGCAATGTTTATAACGTCATAATTAAAGGAGCTAAAAAGTTATGGAAGTTGAGTATACAGCTGAAAATATTTTTAAAGTATTTAGGGTTTCATGGACGTCGTACGTAAGTTCTTTTGTATTATTTGTCGTACATATTGCCATTTTATACGGCATTTACTATCTTTTGACGCATACGGTACACAGATGGATAAACTTTTCGCCGAATGTTTTAAATATTATAGCTTACGCGGCAATCGCTCTTGCGGCAGTAAGATTAATATTTTTTGTCATAAATATATTATCGCTGAAAAGCGTCGCGCTATATACGAACAGTGACGGCGTGTGGGTGTACAGCGGCATATTTCCATGGTCAAAAGGTTCCAGCGGCGTTAAATGGCGCGATATGGACAGCGCGACTTATAAAACAGGTTTTTTGAGTTGGCTTTTAAAGACTTATGATGTTAGAATAGAGCATAGATTTACAAAAGAGAATGAAATCGCGCTGTATAGTATTTTCAACGGACATAAAGCCGTTATGCATATCAATGAAATGCACAAAAAATTTATCGCAGGCGGCGTATTGGAGTAGCTTAGGCGATGTTGCTGCTGCCAAAAAAGCGCGATGAGGTCATTAGTTGAGTTTGACGATAACTTGGAAAATGGAAAAATTTTTACGCTGTAAAGCAAATCAAAAGCCGCATAATCACGAACTTTTAACACATCCGTGGGAGTGCGTATTTGATGAAAATTCAACAGTTTTGATATTAGGCAGTTTTCCTTCGCCAAAATCAAGAGAGTATGGGTTTTATTACGGACATTCGCAAAATATCTTTTGGAAAATTTTAGCGCGCACGATTGGTCAGAATAAGCCCATGAGCGATATAGCGTCAAAAAAAGCGTTTTTATTGCAAAACCGTATCGCGCTTTGGGACGTTTTACACTCTTGCAAAATAGAAGGGGCGGCGGATGGTACGATAAAATGTTCTGCGGCAAATGATTTTTCATATATTTTGAAAAACTCTAAAATCAAAGCGATTTTTACGACAGGCAAAAAAGCGACAGAACTTTTTCAAAAGTTATGCGCCCAAAAAACAGGCTTTAAGCCTATCTATCTCCCATCTACAAGTCCGGCTAACCGCGCGCGGCAAAAAAGCGAAGATTTTTTAAAAGAGTGGAAAAAGATAAATGAGTTTTTAGAGTAAAACCTGCCTGCGTTATGGCTCTTTATTTTTCCGTCATTGCGAGCGACCAGCGGGAGCGCGGCAATCCATCTTTTTGCTTTGCATGTAAGACTGATTTTAAATAGTTACATGCAAATATTCTATATATTGCAGAAAATGTCCACCCAAACTGTTTTATTTTGTCTATATTATCAATTCCTCTGGATTGCCGCGCTCTCGCTCGCAATGACGGATGGGGAAGTGGCGCGCGCGGTTTCGGTTTGGAAACGGTAGTTTTTTCGCAATGACGGAGGAGGGCAGTTTTTATTTTTGGACTTTGCATGTAGATTGTTTTGTCCGCAACAGCACCTAAATGCCTGCGCTTAAAGCAGTAGCCGTTCAATTAGTTTGAAAAGATTGTCATCTTATATCTATTGATAAATTTCTTATATACTGTAACATCAGCTGGTATTTTTTAAAAAATTTATGTAAAATTTTAATGCCTAAAAAACTAAAAAAACCAATTATAAAACCTCTTTTAAAGCGTTCTTTTTGCTCTTCTGTAATTTCCATTTTAAATTCCTTGACTTAATTTTAAAAAGGTTATAAAATTCTCTTAATTTTCAAAAGGATTTAAAATGTTTACATCTTTCACCTTTATTTTTATCTGGACTATAGTTTGTTTTTTTATTGAATACAATATTAAAAAACATCGTAAAACCGCCTTATAACTCATCTATAATCTCTATATCTTTTTCAGTCGTTTTTAATACTGAAAAAATGCCGTTCTCTTGCAAATTTAGAAAATTGTATTTTTCTAAATGGAAGCACGGCGGCGAGTAACTCCCCCCCCCGTCATTGTGAGGAAGGAGCGTCAGCGACTGACGAAGCAATCCATAATATAGAATAAAACAGTTTGGATATATATTTTCTACGACAATTGAACCATTTCATGTACATGTAATTATTCAAAATCACTCTTGCATGCAAGGCAAAAAGATGGATTGCCGCGCCTTTTCTATAATGACAAGGAGTGAAACGACGAAGCAATCTATATAACATGTAAGGTTTAATGTTTTTAAGTTTTCAAATTTACGCCACTCCATCAAAAACCACTCTCTCGCATATTACCGTCTCAAGTAAAAAGAGAGAATAGATAAAATTACACTCTCATATGCAAACCAAATAAAACAAAACCACACTCTATCATATTGTCATTTCAGATAAAAAGACAGAACAAATAAAACAAAACCACTCTCTCGCATACGCTGTCTCAAACTAAAACTGTAGATTTTAAACAATAAATTTAATATGAGAGTGATAATTTATATCAGTTTTAGTTTATTGTTGATACAATTCGCAAAATTCATTTATGAATAAAATTTGAAAAAGGAGTTTACATGTTGTCTTCAATGACTAATTT
>JAIRNE010000098.1 GCA_031258205.1 Campylobacteraceae bacterium | reverse complement strand
GGAAAAATCTATAATATCATCGCCCGCTCTGCGCGCTTTTAATTTTAATTCGTTAATGACCGCAAATACATAATTGGGCAGTCTTTCTATAGTATTAAATCTTATTTCGTCAAACATTTTTATCCTTCTTTACGAATACTACTCAATCAAAACGCCCAATCCGCGCTTGATATTTTCAAGCGTATATTTGTCGTCTACTTTCATATATACGGCGGTTTTTGGCGGCTTCAATTTCATAGTTTGTATTTTTTTGTCCTCTTCTACCGTTTTGATAAGCTGTAGATTTTGCGTATAAAAACTTATTTTCGGATACCAATGGTCAGACACATGAGCCCAAAAGGTTATCGTATTTATATCGGCGTTTACCGCTATCATGTATGGCGTTAACGGTTTTTTGAGGCTTGTCCTTGTTCTTGCCGGAATGGGTAGGGTATCTATTTTGGCATTACTCATATCAATTTTATAAATCCAATTGATATCTTTTTTTTCTATATCTAAAACCGCGGCATCATGCGCTTTTAAGTTATCATTTAACAGTAATGGATTGGGAATATTTTGCGCAGATAAAGATACAGTCCATGTAAACTCTTCAGACGTTTTGAGGGCTTTTTTGGTTATAAAAAAGTTATATCCCATAGAGTTTAACGATTCTGTAATAACGCGGACAAGAAGCAGCGGATCTTGCTCGGCAATAAAAGTCAGCTCAACCTCTTTTGGCTCTTTGGAGTAAAGCTCAAGAAGCGAGTTATCTCTAAGCGTTTTTAATACAAGAATAGAATCTATATTTCCGTTTTTATCTATATATTTATTTTCGTTTTGAAACAAAAATGTGATGAGATTTTTTGACGAGGTCGTTTGTATGTTTGTAAAACCATTTACCTTGTCCATGAGCGCGCTTCCCCAAAGTACGGCGGCGCTTATCATGAGCAAAAAAGCGTACTTTACCAATTTCTGCCTCTATTGAGCCGCACAAACTCTTCTTCGTTTATCTGCGTAATGACGCCGTCTTTTATATACAGATATATCATATTTTGCGGGTTAAAATATCTAATCGGCTCCCCTTCCATTTTCAGCCTGAAATCTCCATGCCCCGTAACGACAATCTGCTCTTTGTTTGTGTCAAGTTTAATATCCCAGCCTTGCAGATAAGTGCTTCTGTGAAAAGTTGTAAGATCTATTACGCCGACCCAAATTTCAATATTGGGCGATATGGATGCCGCCGCTTTATTCGTGCGTTTAGGGGTGGATACCGCAGGCGTTTGAACGTCTGAGGAGTCGGCTGTTTGGTTAGATTGGGCGATATTTGTTTCAACGGAAACGTTTTTATCCGTATCGTCTGCCGTTTGGTTATCCGATACGATATTTTCCGTAGAGTTTTCAGCGCCGTTTATTTGCAAATCCGCATCCGCAATGACTATATTTTGATATGCGCCCAAAAAGGCGTCTTCCACATGTGCTGTCCGCGTTTTTAGCAGCGCGTAAAAAACTGCCGTGACAATTAGTAAAAACAGTATGCCGATAACGGCGTAAATTTTTTTCTGCTTATTGATATACAAGCTCAATTTTTTATACCATCGTTCTACGGGCAAAGATGTCTCTTCTTTTTTCTCTTTGCTCTTTTTTTCACTCTCTTGCAGATAAGCTTCAAACTCCGCGACCCAATCGCTCATATCTATACCGTATTCGCGTTTGATAATTTTCACAAAGCCAAGCGTTTTAATGCGGTGAAGTTTTGAAAAATCCTTATCCGCCATCAATTTAAGATAACTTAATTCAATATAAGTTCTTCTTGAAACTTCTCTAAGTCCTATTTTTTCTAATGCTTTAATACTATCCATTACATATCCTGTCAAATAAAACCGCCGCGGCGGCGCTAACATTTAAAGAATCAAACTCTCTTGCCGTCTTTATACAAATCTTTTTATCGCATTTTTCAAGCAGACGATTTGGGATGCCATACCCTTCGCTTCCTAAAATCAAAAGCTTTTTTTCATTTGGCTTTATATCAAATGCGCTCTCGCCGCTCATGTCGGCGGCATATATATTAAACTTTTCCACTCTCAGCTCGTTTAACGTATCATACGCATTTTGGGCAAGGACTATCGGCATCTCAAGTGCGGCTGCGCTTGATGTGCGCAAAATCTGTTCAAGTTTCAAATCTTTTAAATTTGCAACTATTATGCCATCAACCCCAAAAGCATACGCGCTTCTGATAATCGCGCCTATATTTCCCATATCCGTAACGCCAAAAAGCATAACTAATAAATTCGCGTTTTTTAACGATGAAAGCGGCGCTAATTCGATAGGCGAGATTTCGGCTAAAAATCCCTGATGATTTCCGCCTCTTGCTAACGCCTGCGCCTTTTTTTCATCCAATCGTTCTATTTTAACGTTTAATTTCGTTATTTTCGCAAATAACTTTTTATCACACTCTTTAGCCAAATATACATGTTGTATCCGCTTAGGATAACGCTCTAACAAATATAAAAAAAGCTGTTTGCCGTAAATTAACATAAGCGAGATTTTATCTAAAAATCTCTTAAAGATAGCCATTTTGTACGTTTTTTATATATATTTCAGAAAACGCTCAATTTTGAACTATTTTTTAAATGCACAGCCATGTATTTACACCGTCTTTAACAACGCATGCAAATAGCAGAAATATAAATATTTTTAATATAATCTCAATAATATTTTAGTTACAATGTAAAAAATTGAAACAATTTAAGACTGTCTTAAAAACAAAAACCATTCGGGAGGCGGTGAAAATCTATCTAACTATCTTTTCAACGCTTTCAGTAAAGCGGTTATAATTGACAACTGTAAAAATACAAGGAGAAAACTATGAACGGATTGGGTCTTGAACTGTTAATTGCAGTAATATCAGCGATATTGATACTGTTTTTTGTAAAGAAAAAAACGATAGATATCGGAATTAGAATTATAGTTATCATAGCTTCATTGATATTTTTA
>JAIRNE010000045.1 GCA_031258205.1 Campylobacteraceae bacterium | reverse complement strand
AATTATAAGCTAACTTTGCTTAATTTTTTAGCAAACTCTACGCATGCATCAATGCTTTGTTTGGGGGAGATTAAAGGCTTTATGTCAGAGCCAAACGCTTTGGCTGTTTTTTTGCCTATGGCTATAGCCGTAAACTCCTCTTTCCACGCAGTGCATTTTAAAAAACATTTTACGGACGAAGGCGAAGTAAAGATAAATATCCCGCTTTTTGGCAAAACAATCTCTTTGCAAGGCTTGCACACATTTTCATAAACCACAAGCTCTTCTACCGATACGCCTTTTGATTTTAGTATGCCGCCAACATCGGAAGAGACGACTTTAGCGCGCACAAACAAAACAAGTTTGCCTGAAAGCTTTTGTGATATTTCAACGGCAAAATCATCTGCATATGAGCTTTTTGCCTCATAAGCCAAACTGCCCCCAAGCTCGTTTATGACTTTGCTTGTACCCTCGCCTATAGAATACGCGGGAAGCTTTGTCCACTCTTTATAAATTTTATCTATGCCAAAAACCGCATTTTTTGAGGTAAATACGATAGCGTCATAATTTTTTGGAGTAAATTTGGGTTTTAGATACTTTATCTCAAATACGCCGATATTTTTAACGCCTTCATATTTTGCATTGTTCAGTAGAAAAATCCCGCGCATCATCTCTCCAAAAATTAACTGTTTAATTGTATCTAATTTATACCGTTTAACGACAGTCTATAAAATTTGTATCGCGATTTTTTGTATTTAATTATAGCTTGCCGATTATTTCACATGCGTGACATCTGTCACCCCCCCTCCGTAATGCCAAGGAGCTTTAGCGGCGTGGCAATCCACGCCTTTTCCGTAATGCCAAGAAGTGAAACGACGAAGCAATCTGACAATGTAAAATAAAACAGTTTGGGTGGACACTTTCTGCGATAATAAAACCCTTGCATGCATATGTAACTATTCAAAATCACTCTTGCATGCAAAGCAAAAAGATGGATTTGCCGCGCTCCCGCCCGTCGCTCGCAATGACGGAGGGAGGCGGGTTTGTTCGCGATGACGCGGCGGGGGTGGTTTGAATGTCGTGCGTAGTTTGAAAAGCGGCAGTTTGTTTCGCAATGACATTTCTCCCTCTGTCATTGCGAGGAGTGAAACGACGAAGCAATCCAGAGGAATTAAAAATATAGGTAAAATAAAAACAATTAATGTTTTTGTTTTTACATGAGAATTAAGTTTAAAGTTTTTAGCATTCTGGATTGCCACGCTTACGCTCGCAATGACAGAAAAGGCGCGTGGCGAATTTATGGGTTTGGAAAGTTTTGCACAGTGGTGAAAGAATAAGGCGGAGATTAAGTCTCTGCCTTTGCTTTACATGTAAACAATTAAATGCAAAACAAAGAGAATGGATTGCTTCGCCGATAAAATCGGCTCGCAATGACGGAAGTGGAGCCAAATTTGGAAAATTAAAACAAAGTAATTTGAAAAAGCTTTTGCATGTATAAACAAGGCAGGAAATCCCGCCTTGTTTAATCTAAAATCTCAATATCTCTCAAATCTAAATCAATCCTGCCAATAGAGATACGGATAGCCGTTGTTTTTGCCTGTTTCTATCTTCCATGGATTGTCATCGTCATTACCAAATTTCCATCCAAGACCTCCCAAGCCGTCGCCGTTTATAGTGCCACTGTAAGTTGCCGCTTCCTGGAACGCTGTTTCCTCTTTACTTGTTCCCGCAACGCTGTTATACTGATTTATAAAACCGCCGTCACTTAATGTATTTGTTCCGTCAGTCATACTATCTAAAGCAAAATTGTTTATTGCAGTACCGCCGCCAAATACTCCTATTATACGGTTTACTTGGTTTATTCCTGTAACGGAAGGGTTAATCGCGGCATTATTGCCTATAACGGTGGGGGTTCCTAAAGCAATTTCTGGAATCATTCCCGCAATGCCTCCGACAAAATTATTACCGCTGATAGCTCCCGCAGAATAACTGTTTGTAACGCTGGAGTTATCCGTAACATATCCCACTATGCCGCCGGTATAATCGTCGCCGCTGACATTTCCCATAGAATAACTGTTTGCAATGCTGGAGTTCCAAGCATATCCCGCAATGCCGCCGACAAAATTATAATTACCATGTACGTTTCCCATAGAATAACTGTTTGTAACGTTGGAGTAGTCATAAACATATCCCGCAATGCCGCCGACAACATAAGCGCCGCTGATATTTCCAGTTGAATAACTGTTTGTAACGCTGGAAGAGGTATAAACGTTTCCCGCGATGCCGGCGACATATTCACTACCGCTGACATTTCCCGTTGAATGACTGTCCGCAACGTTGGAGTTATAATAAACATATCCCGCAATGCCGCCGACAAAATTATTACCGCTGACATTTCCCGTTGAATGACTGTCCGCAACGTTGGAGTTATAATAAACATATCCCGCAATGCCGCCGACTTGATCAGTTCCGCTGACATTTCCCGTAGAATAACTGTCCGCAACATTGGAGTTATAATAAATATATCCCGCGATGCCGCCGGTATAATCGCCGCCGCTGACATTTGCAGTTGAATAACTGTCTGCAATGACGGAAGAGGAAACAATTCCCGCGATGCCGCCGACTTGATTAGTTCCGCTGATAGTTCCCGCAGAATAACTGTCTGTGATGGAGGAGGAGTTAACATATCCGGCAATACCGCCAACATAATAATAACCCTTTACTCCTTCTGCTTCAACTCCAAGATTTTTTATTTGAGAGTTATCTATATATCCGAATAGACCGACATAGCTATCGGAGGTTTTATTTATCCAAAGACCTGTTATCTTATTGCCGTTGCCGTTAAAGATACCTGTGAATTTATTTGTAGAGTCTCCTATAGTATCCCAATCCCCAGAAGCGTCAAATCCGTCTGCGGTTGCATTTAAAGCTATATCGTTTAAAAGGATATATTTACCGCCGAGAGTAGCGCTGTTGGTATTGATATATGCCAACTCTTCTTGATTAGTTATCTCATGAACGTCTGAAACTGCATAGAAGTTTACATCGCTTGTCAGAGCATGAGGAGCGGGTGCGGGAGTGGAACTATTTGCAAGATACCAATCGGTTACAGAATAAGCTGTTTTATTGCCTGCCAAATCTACTTCATGACCATTTGGCAGATTGTCGTACTTTTCTAATAGAGTAAGATTTTCATCATAGAAAGATACGCTGAACCCGGAAGGTTCATTGCCGCCGTTGTTAGAATCTTTGCCTCCGCAGCCAATTAAGGAAAAACTAAGGAAAAAAGCTAATAGCAGAGAGAGAGAGAGAGAGAGCTTTTTAACTTAAACAAAGATAAAACCCTATGCCCAATCAAAGATAAATCTTTGAAATTAATCATTGAAGACAACATCATAAACCCCTTTATTTAGATTGTATTCATAAGTGAATATTTGCGGTATTATATCACAAAATTGATGAATAATAGGCAGGCTTGTTGAGAATGAATATAAAATCTAACAAAAACTGCATTACCTCCTCCGTCATTGCGAGCCGATTTAATCGGTATGGCAATCTCCCCCCCCCTCCTCCTCCGTCATTGCGAGGAAGGAGTGAAGCGACTGACGAAGCAATCCAGAGGAATTAAAAATATAGATAAAATAAAAACAGTTAATGTTTTTGTTTTTACATGAGAATTAAATTTAAAGTCTTAGTGTTGCTGGATTGCCACGCTCCCGCTGGTCGCTCGCAATGACAATCCTACCCTCCGTCATTGCCTCACTCTCCGTCATTGCGAGGAGTGCGAAGCACGACGAAGCAATCCATTAGTATATAAGCGTTATATAGTTTTCAATTCAAAATTATAAGCGTTTATTGTTTTGTATATAGCAAAGTGATTTATTTTTTCTGGATTGCCGCGCTTACGCTCGCAATGACATAATTTCCTTTTTCGTCATTGTTGGGAATATTCTCTTTTTTCCGTCATTGCGAGGAAGGAGTGAAGCGACTGACGAAGCAATCCAGAGGAATTAAAAATATAGATAAAATAAAAACAGTTAATGTTTTTACATGAGAATAAGTTTAAAGTTTTTAGCATTCTGGATTGCCACGCTCCCGCTCGCAATGACGGAATAGTTGGAATTTTATCTCACTCGCAATGACATAGGGGTATTTCTTACAATGACATATTCCTTTCAAAATCACCCTTTTGCCGCTGTATGGCATTTTGTGGGTATTTCTCACAATGACATATTCCTCCGTCATTAGCGGGAGTTGTTGATATTTACTATAAAAAAATAACCGCCGCTTTAAAAAATGTTATGTTATACTTAGCGCAATTTTTTTAAAGGCTTTGATTGAATTATCTTGCGATTGCTTTTGGGGCGGTGTTGGGCGCGCTTTTGCGGCATATGCTTTTTATTTTTATCAAAATAGACTCTTTTCCATATCATACGCTTGCAGTAAATGTCATCGGTTGTTTTTTTATTGGAGTATTCGCAGAATATTGTATCATCAAAGGCAGTGTGCCGTTATCCGTCAGGCTCTTTTTTATAACGGGCTTTTTAGGCTCGTTTACGACGTTTTCATCATTTGCTTTAGATACGGGATATTTGAGCGATAAAGGCGAGTTTTTAAAAGCGTTTCTTTATGTCGGCTCATCTGTGTTTTTAGGACTTGCGGGTTATTTTACGGCTGTTTATATAGTAAGAAGTTTGATTAGATAATTCACAAATCATACTCAAAATTCTCAGGAATATAAGCATATTTTAACTTCAGCTTATTATTTATTATATAAGAGAGGCTGTAGTGATTTTGATGTATCAAAAATCCATCGCGTGCGCCCATTAACTCTATCAGCTCATTTGCTTGAACGAAATCTAAATGCTTGCCTTCATTGTACTCCGTATCATAACTTGCGTCTATAAACACCGCGTCTAAATCCGCTTTTCGCAAAAAATCCAAACTCCGCTTTTCAATCCCCGAACAATCCGTAAGATACGCTATGGTTTTATTCGGCGTTTTGATAATATAGCCGTGAGTCGGACGCGTATGGATAAGCGGCACGGGCGTAAACTCCAAGCCCGCCGCCGTTACGCTTTTAAAGGGAACATTTTCTATAAATTTAAGTCCATGTTCTCTTGTTAAAAGGTCGGCAAAACCTTTATCGTCTTTGGGGTGATAGCAAGGCGCGCTTACCGTCATATGGCGCAGTCTTAAAAGTCCGTATGCATGGTCTGCATGAAAATGCGTCAAAAATTGCGCGATAAATTTTCTCCCCTCTCTTATCTGCAAAAGCGCGTCCGAACCGCTGTCTATAAATATAATATTTTCGTCAAACTCTATATAAGCGCAGCTTGGAGAGTTTCTCCTGCCGCTTTGCCTGTACATTTTGCATGCCGCGCAATTGCAGCCATAGACGGGGATACCAGCCGTGTCGCTTGTGCCTATAAACGTTATTTTTGACACTTGACGCCCGCCCACTCGTTATACCAATCCTCCTGCTCCTCGCGCCTCTGCTCTTTGCGTTTTAGCAGATTGTCGCGGATACTTTCCAACTCTTTTGCGCTCATAAATTTCATTGCATCTAACTCTGAAGAGGGAGCCGGTATAAGAGCGGCTATCTCCAAAAGTAACGTCTCTTTTTCATTCATTTGATTCCTTTGTCCTTATAATAACACATTTGTCATAAAAGCCTTCAGCGGAATTTTAGCGGTATTAACGAAGTATTATCGTTTTTTGATGTAAACTACGCATTATCTTCCGAAAAAGGATAAAAGATGGCTCTTTCGGTTATTATGATAGAAGACGATGAAGAGTTAGCGGAACTGCTTGTGGATTTTCTGCAAAAATGCGGCATTGAAGTTACGACTTTTCCTGATCCGTTTATAGGCATAAGCGCGATAAGTATCAACAAATACGACCTTTTGATATTAGACCTCTCGCTTCCGGGACTTGACGGGCTTGAGATTTGCAAAGAGGTGCGCGAAAAGAGCGATATCCCTATCATCATCTCGTCTGCAAGAAGCGATGTTGAAGATAAGATAATCGGTCTTGAACTTGGAGCCGACGACTATCTGCCAAAACCGTACGAACCAAAAGAGTTGTACGCAAGGATCATGAGCGTGATAAGGCGTTACCGCAAAAGCGATAAAGAGATAGAACATAAAAGTAGTTTTATCATGAATGAAGAGGCTAGAACTATAAGCTTTAAAGGCAATGCTTTAAAGCTTACGCAGGCTGAATATGAAGTTTTATCTCTCTTGATAGAACGCATGGGGTGCGTTGTCTCGCGCAGGGATTTGATACGTTTTGCGCCCTCTTTGAGAGATGAGAGCGAAAGCAGAAGTCTTGACGTACTTATCAGCAGAATACGCTCAAAAATCAACGACAACTCTAAAAATCCGGAATTTCTTCACTCCGTGCGCGGCATAGGCTACAGGCTCAGCAGATGAAATTTAGATATTCGCTTCAAACAAAAATAACAATTATATTTTGCGTGGCGATTGTAGCCGTATGTCTTATCGGCATTGGCGCACATATCAAAACCCAAAGAGAATCGGCGTTTGAATTTTATCATTTAGCCGTATCTATGGCTGTTTCGGAAGATTCGCGCGATGAAATAAACAACCGTTTTGATGCGGAAAAATTTATAAATGAAGGTTTTTTGCCTCTTTCGGATGAAAAGCAAAAAGTCGGCGTTTTGAAGATATACGACAAACTGCTCTCGGATAAAAAAAGAAAAAACGGCAAAGAGCAAAAACATTATAAAAACCCCGATGAAGAGAGAGTAGGGAAAATTTATTTCAATGAAAACGGGCTTGATTTCGGTGTAGTTTTATATGACAATAACGGTTATCTTGTCTTAAACCAAGCGGAAAACGAGCGCATTGTATTTCAAATCCCTAACGTAACGAAAAATTACACCGCACTCTTTATCTTCGGCGGTATCGTGCTGCTGTTATGTCTTTTATATATGGCGACCATTAGAAGTATCCGTCCGCTGAAAACACTGCGCGAAAGGATAAAAGATTTTGCAGAAGGCAACGACGAGATAGAGATTAACATACGAGGCGATGACGAAATAGCCGCAGTTACCAACGAATTTTATGCCGCGGTCAAAAAGATACGCGCTTTCAGGCAGGCAAGACAACTGTTTTTGCGAAATATCATGCATGAGTTTAAAACGCCGATTATGCAGGGCAAACTCTCTGTGGAAATGTTAGAAGAGAGCGCGTATAAAAGGTCGCTTGAGAAAGTTTTTATCAGGCAGGAAAATCTTTTAAACAAGTTTATCAGCATTGAAAAACTAAGCTCCGGCGAATTGGGGCTTGATATCCATCTTTACAATTTACGCGATATTATAGACGCTTCTTTGGATATCATAGGCGAACGAGCCTCAAATATACGCGTCAAGATAGAGGATAAAAAAGTGTATGCCGACTTTGACATGTTGGCGATAGCTATTAAAAACCTGCTTGATAACGCGCTTTTATACAGTTCCGACAAAAAAGCTTATATCGGAGCAATAGGGGACGAGATTTTCATCTCAAACAGCGGAAAACCTTTAGAGTTTCCGCTTGAAGAGTATAAAAAACCGTTTTTCATGCAGGGTAAAAAGCAAAAAGAGTCGCGCGGACTTGGATTTGGGCTTTTTATATCGCTAAATATTTTTGATTTGCATAATATCAAAACCAAGTACGAATATCAAAACGGCAAAAGTATTTTTACGCTATATCTCAATAAGGATGCAGATATATAGGGATTTGTCGTTTGTGTATCTTTTTTCGGCGCGGCGGCAAAGACACAGTTATATAGGGATTTATCATTTAAACGGCGAAAATAGTTTATATGAGCGTTTTTTAATCACGCACGACACTCTTAGAAACAAACCGCCCCCCCCCCGTCATTACGAGCAAACACGCCGCTTTTCAAACCGCGCATGCCACCCCCCCCTCCGTCATTGCGAGCGAAGCGCGGCAATCCAAGATGGTTTCAAAAAGATATTTAAATAGAAAAAGAGAAATAAAAAAATATATAAATTTTCTCTCATTTCTATAAAAGATGGATACCCGCCTACACGGGTATGACGTAAGAGATAGTGTGCGTGACGTAAAAAACAAGGAATGATTTCCACTTATATCGTTCCCGTGAAAACGGGAATCCATCTTTTCTGTCATTGCAAGCGTTGCACGGCAATTTATCAAATAAACAAAAAACAACCTCTTTTAAAACCTTTTTTATAGTTACTTTCTTATGCAAACAAATAAAGCAACCAAAGAAATTACTTATGATACTATATAAAATAAACCTTAATTCTTTGATGGGGGATATAGACTATTTAAATGATTTTCTCCGCCTGCCAAAGGCAAGCGGAGCAGTTTTTAAACCGTAACAACAGGTTTTATGAGGTCGCGCGGTTTGTCTTTCATAAGAAGCAGAGCCTCTTCTGTGTGTTCAAGTCCTTTAAATCTATGCGTAAGAAGCGGTTTAACGTCAAGCTTGCCGTATTTAATCAAACGCGCAAGGTATTCCATATTTTTTCTGCCGCCGGGCATAAGACCGCCTACAACCCTGATATGCCCCATACCAAGTCCCCAGCCGACACGCGGTATCTTGATATAATCGCCGGTTCCAAGGTAGTTGATATTGGAGATGATGCCTGCTGGGCG
>JAIRNE010000072.1 GCA_031258205.1 Campylobacteraceae bacterium | reverse complement strand
CATATTTGACGATTTTTGGGCTGTTATTCGGCTCTTTTTTGAATGTTTTGATATTAAGGATTCCAAAAAATGAGAGTATAGTATTCCCCTCTTCCCACTGTACTCACTGCAATACGCCGCTAAAATGGTATCACAATATACCGCTTTTTTCGTGGATATTTTTGGGCGGAAAATGCGCGTTTTGCAAAGAAAAAATCAGCCTCCAATACCCCCTTGTGGAGTTCATCACGGCGATTTTATTTTTCGTGTGCGCGCTGAAAGAGGAGAGTTTGTACGCAGGACTTGCATCCGGAATGGTATTTGCCCTGCTCTTTGCGCTCTCTTTGATAGATTTGAGATACAAAGCCGTACCAGACAGCCTTAGTCTCCCCGCTCTCATCTTAACGCTCGCTTCCCCCGAGATACTCTCAAAACTCCAATACGCGCTTTTATTCGCAGGAGGTTTTGCACTGCTTCGCATTTTTATAAGCGCGGTCATAAAAAAAGAGGCTATGGGAGAGGCTGATATCATAATAGCCGCCGTCATAGGAGCAATGCTTGGCATTCCTTTGGGCATTACCGCCGTGTATTTGTCGGCAGTTTTTGCCCTGCCCGTGTTTTTTATAGTCTCAAAAAGAGGGTTTGAACTCCCTTTTATCCCATTTTTGGCTATGGGGCTTTTCATCGTTTATCTATTTAACGAACATATATCAATATTTTTAAAGTATATATATGAGTAAGTCAAACCACTATCTTTTAAGTCAATTTATATCGGTTTTCGGTTCGCTTTTTTTCACGCTCTTTTTTATCACTTCGGTTATATATTTTATACAGATAGCGCGTATCACTTCCGTTATAAAGATTACTTTTTTTGAACTTGGCAAGTTATATATGTTTTTACTGCCAAAAGTGTTGATTTTCACGATGCCGATTACATTTTTTATCGCGCTTGCGATTGTTCTTTTCAGGCTTTCGCGCGAAAATGAGACAATAGTTCTGTTTTCGCTTGGATTTTCGCCTAAAAAAATAGCCAAATTTTTTCTTTCCGTCTCCTTTTTGCTCTCCGCTTTTTTGATTATCAATGTGCTGATTTTGATGCCGCTTTCAAAAGAGCTTCAGGCAAATTTTATTGATTACAAAAAAGCCGAAGCGCGTTTCAATATAGAAGCTACGGAATTTGGGCAAAAATTTTCAGATTGGTTTGTCTTTATAAACGACTCAGGTAAAGACTACTACAAAGATATCGTTATGTATTCGCAAAGCGAAAAAAGCGACAGAATAGTATCGGCAAACGAAGCCTTTATCCGCGCCAAACAAGGCGAAATCAGTCTTGAACTCAAAAATGGAAAAGCTTACGATGCCGCAAAAGACGAGATAAATCAGTTAGATTTTGACACAATGCTCCTGCGCGCGCAAATCGGCGGCGAAGTAAGCGGCGTTGAGGGCATAAAGACATATTGGCTTGATATGTTTGAAGATAAAAAAAAGGCGAAAGATTTTGTATTTTATATGCTTATCGCGCTTTTTCCGTTTGCCACTACGCTTTTCGCGCTCTCGTTTGGCATAGTTACGTATAGATATGAGCGAAGCGGCATATATTTTCAAATCTCTTTAACGATACTTAGTTACTTCGCCGCCGTAATGCTCTTGCAGCGGCTGCATCCGATAGGAAGCGTCATTTTGATATTCGGCGCGGCATTTACGCTCTCTTTTGTCGTGTTTGGGCAAAAAATACTGAAGCGTTTTTAGATGAGGGTTTTTCTTTATATAAGTTATGACGGAAGTAAATTTTTTGGTTTTCAGCAGCAGCCAAATAAAAACGCCGTCATGGATAGGGTTATTTTCGCGTTAAAAGAGCTTGGCATAACTTCAAAACCCATAGGAAGTTCGCGCACCGATAAAGGCGTACATGCGCTAAATCAAACGGTACATGTAGACTTGCCGCCCTTTTGGGAGGATTTGGACAAGCTTCATAATACGCTAAACTGTCTTTTGCATCCGTACATACATGTAAGAAAGATATCGGTCTCAAACCTGCATGCAAGGTTTGACGCTAAAAAAAGATTGTATAGATACATATGCTACACAGGTGAATACAATCCGCTTTTAAGCGATTACGCGCTTTTTTTGCCGAGATTTGATTTGGCTTTTATCAATGAAACGCTTTCGCTATTTTTGGGCAGGCATGATTTTGGTTTTTTCAAAAAAACGGGCAGTGAAACCAAAGACGATATAAGGACTTTGTATAAAGCCGACGCTTACATGCATAAAAACTTTTTAGTTTTTAGATTTTTAGGAGACGGCTTTTTGCGTTCGCAGGTTAGAATGATGACGCAGGCAATTTTAAGCGCGCAGGAGGAGATTTTTGGTCTAAAGAGTTCAAAAACCGATACAAATATGCAAATTGACGATAGTTTTTTTTTACAAGCGCGGATAGATAAAAATACCTACAAAAAACCTGACTCGCAGACAATCCGCAATAGCGTTTGTGAGCGGATATACAAAAACGGTTGCGATAAAGACGCTGTTTGCGAAAAATTACAAGCGCAGATAGATAAAAAACGCAAAACCTTCACCCTCCCAGCTCCTGCCTGTGGATTGTATTTGGGCAGGGTATATTATTGAGTATAGAAATATCGGATTAGCTCGCTTATAATAAGTCATCGCAAGTTTTTCAAACGCGGCAAAACGCCTGCTTTTTGCCGTCATTGTAGCGTCAATCCATACCTTTTCCGTCATTGCGGGTTTGACCCGCAATCCATACCTTTTATATCATTGCATCACCCTCCATCATTACAACCCCTTTTTTTCGTCATTGCGTCACCCTCCGTCATTGCGAGGAGCGTTAGCGACGTGGCAATCCAGAGGAATTGACAATATAGATAAAATAAAACGGTTAATGCTTTTGTTTAATACATGAGAGTAGGTTTAAAGTTTTTAGTATTGCTGGATTGCCGCGCTCCCGCTGGTCGCTCGCAATGACAGATGGGGACAGATTGCCGCACTTATGCCCATAATGACGGAAAATGCGCCATGTACAGCAGATTTGCAAATTTGAAAAGCTTTTCACGCTTACATGTAAATATTTTGTTGGTTTTTGTTTTCTGGCTTTGCATATGACACATTTTCTGTCATTGCTGGGAACACAGCAGTGAAGTAACCTCCTCCTCAGTCATTGCGAGGAGCTTTAGCGACGTGGCAATCCAGAGGAATTGACAATATAGATAAAATAAAACGGTTAATGCTTTTGTTTAATCATGAGAGTAGGTTTAAAGTTTTTAGTATTGCTGGATTGCCGCGCTCCCGCTGGTCGCTCGCAATGACGGGGGGAATGGTTTTATTCTAAAGCTTTACATATAGATTGCTTTGCCGATTAAATCGGCTCACAATGCATACTACTTTGCAAGCTTGCTATTTTGCCGCGTGAACAACAAAAAACAAGGATATATTTTCAGATTTTACAAATATATGTGTTATCAAAATACCTCAACACAACTTTTGTGTTAGTTCAACATGTTTCATTGTTCAAAATGCAGACCACATACCGCGATTTAAATACAACCCTTGTGTAGATTCTACTCAATAGTATTTTGCAAATATGTATGCTATCAAAAAACTGTTACGACACAGGAACTGCGGCTTTGACAAGTTTTGCAAATTTCACGCCTTTAAGACCCGAAATCTTTTGTGAAAGATTTACAATATCATCAGCCAAACCGTTCAGCATTATCGTCTCAAGACAGTTTTCGTGGTTTACATGCACATGGGTAGTACACATAATGTGTACATTTGCGTCATGCTGAATATCGGTAATCTTTTGAACCAAATCATTTTGGTGATGTGTATACACAATGCTCAAAACGCCGATGACTTCGTCATATCCGCCCTCCCAATCATCTTTTATCATCTTTTCTCTTATCAAATCCCTGATAAATTCGCTTCTTGAAACATA
>JAIRNE010000057.1 GCA_031258205.1 Campylobacteraceae bacterium | reverse complement strand
TAGACGCGTAGTAGCCCTCTTTGCCGTAGAGCCATTCGTTCATGTATTCGCTAAATGGTATCAAGCGCTCTTTCAAATCTTTCAAATCCTTCGTCAATCTCATCTTTTGAGATAGTAAGCGGCGGCAAAAATCTGACCGTATTTCGTCCCGCTTTCAATACTAAAATGCCGTTTTCAAACGAAGTTTTTATGATTTTTGAGAGCGTGTCGGCATCCTTGCACTGCAATCCTCTCATGAGACCAAGTCCTGTCACGCTTAAAAAGATATTGCGATATTTTTCTGCCGCCTCTTTTAGTTTACTTTCGAAATAGTCAATATTTTCTTGCAAAAGCCCGTTTTTATGATAACTTTCCAATATATCCAATACTTCAAGTCCTGCGCGCGTACTCAAGAAATTTCCTCCGAATGTGCTTCCATGGTCGCTGTACGTAAATATATCTTTATGTTTTGTCATCACCGCGCCGATGGGAACGCCGCCTGCCAATCCTTTGGCAAGCGTTATGATATCGGGCTTGATATCATAAAGTTTGGAAGCTAAAAATTCGCCGCTTCTAAAAACTCCCGTTTGCACCTCGTCTATAATCAATAAAAGGTCGTTTTTTTGCAAAAATACCGCGAGCTCTTGTATCTCTTTTTTATCAAATGCCGCAACTCCGCCCTCTCCTTGCACAAGTTCCAGCATAACGCCTACCGTCTCATCGTCTATAGCCGCGTAGATATCTTTTATCTGATTTTTATACGAAAAGCCGTCCGGATACGGACTGAAAGCGTCTTGATGAAAACTCTTCTGCCCCGTAGCTTTTATCGTCGTTATGGTTCTTCCATGAAATGAATACTCAAGCGTCAAAACTTTGTAGCGTTTATTTTTAAATCTGTTTTGCCCATATTTTCTCGCTATTTTTATCGCGCCTTCATTTGCCTCCGCACCGCTGTTGCCAAAAAACACAGCCATATCGTAACCGCTGAGTTCTACCATCTTTTTAGCCAACTTCGCTTGCGGTTCTATCAAAAACAGATTTGATATATGCGTTATGTTCCGCACTTGTTCATAAATCGCATCCGCCACCCTTTTGTTTCCATGACCAACGCTTACAACGCCGATACCGCTTGTGAAATCTATAAAATCTTTCCCATCTTCGCTAAAAAGCGTTGCATTTTGTCCGCTTTTAAAATTGACATAATTTCTATTGTATGTATGCAAAACATACTTTTTATCCATCTCTTCAAAAGTCATTTATGCTCCCTATCCAACTGTTGGTAATTTCCATTTTTTATAATATGCTAAAAGCCGCAAAGCCGTTGCGAAAATAAATATTGCCGCCGTAGTGAAAATATTCAAAGCTTCAAATTCATTTAACGCATACATGATAAGCGACACAATAATCGCAACGGTAGCGTAAAAATCGCTTGTCAAAAAAAACGGTATTTTATTTAATACCATATCTCTAAGGCAGCTTCCGCCCACAGCCGTTATAAGGCTTAGCATCACAATGCCAAATATATTAAAACCTGTCTCAAGTCCCACAAAAGTACCTGCTATCGCAAATGAAACAAGCCCCAATGTATCGCTTAAAATAAAAATTGTCGTCTGTTCAAGCTTATCATGTTTATTTAGTTTTAATAAAATTGCCGCCGTAACTACGCCTATAACCAAAAAGGTCGGCATAAAATGCGTAAAAGTAAACGGCAGTCTGCCCGCTATAGCGTCTCTTGTTATACCGCCGCCAAGAGCCGTCAAAAAAGCCGCTATAAAAATACCGAGAATATCAAATTTCTCTCTTACAGCCGCATAAAAACCGCTCAAAGCAAATGCAATGATGCCAAAAAACTCCGCTGTCTCAAACAGATAATTCACTTATATTTGCCTTTGTTTGTCCATTAGGAGTGGGATTATATCAATTTTTCTTTTAAAATAGTAATTTTGCTATATTTTTAGTATAATTGCAAAATTATTTTAATTTTAAGGATGCCTCTCATGAAGTCCTTTAGTTATTACAATCCTGTCAGGATTTTATTTGGCTGTAAGCAAAAATATATAGCAAATATTTTAAAAGCGGACGGGCATTCGAAAATCTTGCTTGTTTACGGCAAAGACTCCGTTAAAAAGAGCGGTCTTTATGATGAGATTTTAAAACTCTTAAAAGACGCCGATATTAAATTTATAGAACATAGCGGCGTCAGTTCAAATCCTACGCTTTTACATGCAAGAGAGGGCGTGCAAAAAACAAAAGGCGTAACGGCTATCCTTGCCGTAGGAGGCGGCAGCGTTATAGACGAGAGTAAAGCTATAGCCGCAGCCGCAGCTTCCGAATGCGACGTGTGGGAACTTTACGAGGGTAAAGAACCGACAGATGCGCTGGATTTGTATGTGATATTGACAATTTCCGCTACGGGAAGCGAGATGAACAGCGGTACTGTTTTGACAAATGAGGAGACAAAAGAGAAACTCTCTTTTAATTCTCCGCTTGTATATCCGAAAGTTTCCATTATAAATCCCGCTCTTACGCTAACTCTCCCAAAAGAGTATCTTATCTACTCGGCAGTTGATATTATCACGCATGTGGCAGAGGTCTATTTTACGGCTGAAGAACACCCTAAAATCCAAAACAGATTTTGCGAAAATATCATAAAAAGCGTTATAAAAACAACTGACGAACTTTTAAAAAATCCTGATAATATCAATGCCAGAGGCGAATTTGCCTTGTGCGCTACTTGGGCATTAAATAATTTGACCTCTTTAGGTGTCGGCGAGTATTCGTTTCCAAACCATATGATAGAGCATTCGTTAAGCGCGATATATAACGTGCCTCACGGAGCGGGACTTGCCGTAGTTCTGCCTGCATGGTTGAAATGGTTTTATAAAAATACCAAAAATCCTCAAGTCAAACGTTTTGCTAAAAAGATATTTAATGAAAAAGACGCCAAAGAGGGCATAAACGCTTTTGAAAAATGGCTGCAAAAAATAGGCGCGCCGACAACTTTAAAAGAGCTCGGCATAGCAAACGGCGACATTGAAAAAATTGCCGAAAATGTGGATTTTGTTTCTCACAGATGGGGCTTAAAACAAAAATATCCATATGAGAGTATCAAAAAAATATTAAAATTGATGAAATAATATTAAAAAAATGTAGAAAAGTTGAATTTTAGGCTTTAAAAAAACTATTTTTAAAAAAATTTTTTATATAATGTATTTTAAATTTGCTTTTGAAGTCAAAGGGGCTAAAAAAATGAAAAATATTTTTCTATCGCTTGCGGCATGCAGTGTAATTGCCATTGCCGGCGTAAACGAGATAACGCCTGTTATCGGCGGAGTGCATCAGTTGGATTCTGATAAATCCGAGGATCATATGACCTACGGCGTTAGAGTCGGTCTGGGATTCAACAAAATTATAGACCAAATAGAGTTTGGATATGATTATTCTAAAGGCGTTGAATTTTGTCCCGAAAAAAAATGTACGGATATAAACAGACTATATTTGAACGTTATCAAAGATTTTAATATCGGTTTGTCAAACAAAGCCGTTATTTATGGGCTTTTGGGTGTTGGACATGAGGATATTTCAAACAAAGATATTGAAGACGAAGGCGGAGCTTTCGGACAATACGGAGTTGGATTTAAATTTTATCCTGTTGAAAATTTGGCAATAAAAGCAGAAGTAAGACATGCGTTGAAATTTAAAAGCGGCGCAACAGACAGCTTATTTTACACATTAGGTTTTGGTATTCCATTCGGCAATAAAGAAGAACAGCCTATCGTCCAAAATATTGCGGCGACTGAATCTACCGCCGTTCCAACCTTAAGAGATATATATATAGACAGCGGTAGCAGCGAAAATATAGACGATACTACGATAATTACAGAGACAACACAAGCAAGCGATCCCGAAATAGTAATCATCGCTTCAGATCCCGAGCCGGCAGAACAGCAGCAAAGTACGCCTGCAACAGAGGCAAGAACGGAGTTAGAAGAAAATATACTCAAAGCGATGGCTCTTAGCATTCCAAATTTTGATCCCGCCTTGACAAATACGCACAGATATTTCAATTTTGACTTTGACAGCGTGCAAATTTTAGAAAAAGACAAAGGCGTTGCGGATGCAATAGCTAAAGATTTGGAAAATTTTGAAAACATAAGAGTAAAAACCGAAGGGCATACGGACGCTATCGGCAGCAAATGGTACAATCTCAAACTTTCTCAAAAAAGGGCAAATGTCGTCAAAAATGAGTTAATTAAGAGCGGCATCTCTCCAAATCAGATTGACACGGACGGATACGGCATAGAACAGCCTATCAAAACCAACGCTACCGAAGAGGGAAGAGCCGCTAATAGAAGAGTTGAAGTTTTATTCGCGGCTGCGGCTGCGTATTTTGATTTTGACAGCGCAGAACTAAAAGACGAGAGCGTAAAAGCCGTTAAATTGATAGCCGATAAACTTGAAGGTTTTGACGACATTAAAGTAAGAGCCGAAGGACATACGGACGCTGTCGGCAGTAAATGGTATAATATCAAACTTTCTCAAAAAAGAGTAGCTGCCGTTAAAAACAAACTTGTAGAGTACGGCGTAGACGCGCTCAGAGTTGAAACTGTAGCTTTAGGCGAAGACAAACCTTTAAAAACAAACGCTACCGAAGAGGGAAGAGCCGCCAACAGAAGAGTTGACGTACTTTTCATAAATCCAAATAAATAAACCCTATTAAGCGCGCAAATCATTCTGCGCGCTTAAATCTTTTATACTTTTCTTAGCAGGAGAAAATATGGGAAACAGCGAAATAAAAATCAAAGAACCGCCCGTTTTATTTGACAAAACGCAGGCTATTATAAATCAATTGTCGATTATTTTAGATGCGCCTGTTATCGCATATTGGAATAGCTACAGAGGCGGCGTTTGTCAAAATGACGTAGTTGTGCTATATGAAACTTTGGAAAGTATCGGAAAACGGGAGAAAATCTACCTTTTTATCAACAGCAACGGCGGAAACGGACAATCATCCTCAAGAATGATAAATCTTTTAAGACAATATGCTGCTAAAATCATAGCTATTGTTCCTTTGGAATGCGCCTCAGCCGCGACTATGCTCGCTATCGGCGCAGACGAAATACAAATGGGTCCCTTGGCATTTTTAACGGCTGTAGATACCTCTTTGACGCATGATTTATCACCGCTTGACAGAGATAATAATCGCGTCAGCGTGAGTTTGGACGAACTTAATAGAACCGTAAAGTTATGGGAAAAACATGCCGCAAAAAGCGACACGGCGGCAAATCCTTATCAATTTTTATTTGAACATGTACATCCGCTCGTTATAGGCGCGGTAGATAGAGCCGAGAGCCTTTCCATAATGCTTTGCGAAGAGATTTTGACGACTCACATGAAAGATAGAGAGAGCGTCAAACAGATAGCCAATACTCTAAACTCAAAATATCCCTCTCATGCGTATCCTATATTATATGAGGAAGCCAAAAAAATAGGCTTAAACGTAACAAGAATGTCAAAAGAGGTAAATACTCTGCTTTTAAATCTGCATCAAATATATTCGGAAATGGGTCAAAGAGCGACTGTAGATTATGACGAAAAAAATTCGCACTCAAATGAGATTTTAAACATTCATGAGACTGCAAATAAGCAGATTTTTTACCAAAACGATAAAGATTGGTTTTACAGAGCCGAAGAGAGACGCTGGATAACGCTAAACGACAACTCAAGCTGGAGAAGAATAGAAAAAGACGCAAAAGGAAAATTGATAAAAAGTATCCTCCATCTTGAATAAATTTAAAATAAGCGATTATTAATATTTTGTTGAATATAATCCCTTAAGTTATTTCAATGAAAGGATTTGCAAGATGAAAAAAGTTTTATGCTTACTTTTGATAAATGTTGCATTTATCTGGGGGGGGGGGGCGAAGTATCCGTTGTAGTTGGCGGCGTACATCCATTTGACTCTACAAAATACGGCAATTACATGACTTACGGCTTGAGATTGGGCGTCAATATTGACAATTCTATAATCAGCCAAGTTGAGTTTGGATATGACTACTCTAAAAATGTTGACTATCACAAAACGTATATTGAAGAGATAGCACCAAACGAATATGATGAGCTTACTCTAAGAGGAGAGGACGATATACATCGTATCTATTTTAACGCCATAAAAGAGTTTGAAGTCGCAAAATCTACAAAAGTTTACGCGCTTTTGGGTATTGGCATGGAAACCTTTTCGGAAGATAAAAGCAAATCTGACTGGTTCTATATAGAATCCGACAAATATGATGAAAAAAACGGCGTATTCGGACAATACGGCGCAGGCTTGAAATACTATTTCAGCGATAACACAGCATTGAGAGCTGAAGTAAGACACGGCATAAAAGTGGATTCTCCTCACAGAAATAACCTCTACTACACACTTGGCTTATCATACGCATTCGGCAAAAAGAAAGAAACGCTGTCGCAGAGTGAATATCCCGCACAGACAGCCTATATTGAAGACGTAAAAACGTTTGACTTAACTCAAAGAAATTTTAATTTTGATTTTGACAGCGCGCAAGTGCTTGAATCGGGTGAAATTATCTTAAAAGATGCTGCTTGGCATTTAAAAGCCAACCCGAATTTGAAAATCAAAATAGTGATAGAAGGTCATACGGATTTTACGGGAAGCGATAAATACAATATGAACCTCTCTCAAAAAAGAGCCGATGCCGCTAAAGCCAAACTCGTAGAATACGGCATCCAAGCCGATATAATTGAAACTAAAGCTTACGGCGAAAATAACCCTGTCGTTACAAATAAGACTAAAGACGGAAGGGCTCAAAACAGAAGGGTTGAGATTATTTTTGTACAGTAAAATTTGACTGCATAGATAATATTTTCTATGCAGTTTTTTATTTAATGGTCTTGACGCTTAAATTGTGCGGGTTTTTAACATTTTAATCAAGAATTTGTATAAATCTTTCCCATGCATTATGTGACGCTTATATGTTATATGGATTGCTTCGTCAGCTTACGTTTCCTCGCAATGACGGAGGGGTATTCATTGCAATGACGGAAAATGTGGAGTATTCCCGTAATGACGAGAGGAGGATTTAACAGAAAAAGGAAGTATTCCCGTAATGACTGAAGGTTGATGTCATTGCGAGGAAATGAAATTTGTGCGGCAATCTGTCACTCTTTCTGTCATTGCGAGCGACCAACGGGAGCGCGGCAATCCAGCAATACTAAAAATTTTAAACTTAATTCTCATGTAAAAACAAAAGTACTAACTGTTTTATTTTGTCTATATTTTTAATTCCTCTGGATTGCTTCGTCAGCTTACGCTTCCTCGCAATGACGGAGGAGGCGTGAATGCAGGTCAAGTCCGTAATGATGAAAAAAATGGTTTGTAATGACGGAGGGGTATTCATTGCAATGACGGAAAATGTGGAGTATTCCTGTAATGACGAGAGGAGGGTTTAACGCAAATCTTTCAATTTTTTTAGAACCCTCCCGCTTAAAATTTTCCATTTACGCGTCAATAAGCTTACTTTGATATAATTAAAACTTTAAAAAATATAATTAGGATATACATGTACCGTTTCGCGCCGTCTCCAACTGGCGATATGCACATAGGCAATTTAAGAGCCGCTATTTTTAATTTTATCTGCGCATGCCAAAGCGGCAAAGGTTTTTATCTGCGCATAGAAGATACCGACACCGCACGCAATGTTGAGGGAAAAGACAAAGAGATTTTAGAGATATTAAAAGCTTTTGGCATTGTTTATGACGCTATCTACTATCAGAGTAAAAATTTAAGATTTCATCAGCAGTTTGCAATGCAGCTTGTAAGCGAAAAAAAAGCGTTCGCCTGTTTTTGTACCGAAGATGAGCTGGAGGCAAAAAGAGAAGAAGCGAAAAGAAATGGAGTTGCTTACAGATATGATAATACTTGTTTGAAACTTAGCGATGAAGAGGTTTTGGCAAATGAAAAGCCTTTCGTGATACGCCTCAAACAGCCCGAAAACAAGATAACTTTTACAGACGCCATCAAGGGCGAATTATCATTTGAGCCAAAAGATATTGATAGTTTTGTGATTTTGCGTCATAACAAAACTCCTATGTATAACTTCGCCTGCGCTGTTGACGATATGCTGGAAAATACCACAGATATCATAAGGGGCGAAGATCACGTTTCAAATACGCCAAAACAAGAGCATATAAGGGCAACTTTGGGCTATACACAAAATATAAGTTATGCTCACCTTCCTATTATCCTCAACAATGAAGGTAAAAAGATGAGCAAGCGCGACGACGCTTCAAGCGTGAAGTGGCTTTTAGAGCAGGGATTTTTACCAAGCGCGATAACGAATTATCTCATATTGCTGGGCAATAAAACTCCGCGTGAAATTTTCACAATGAAAGAGGCAATAGCGTGGTTTGATATAAAAAACGTATCCAAATCGCCCGCAAAATTTGATATAAATAAGCTAAGGCAGATAAACCGCGAACATTTAAGAGCTTTGGACGATAAAGAATTTGCAGCTCTCTTGGGCTTTGAAGATGAAAATATCGGCAAAATCGGCAAAATCTACACTGAAGAAGGAAGCGTCACAAAAGAGATAAAGCCAAAGGTAGAAGCTCTTTTCGCACCAAAAAATGCGCCTGAAGGATTTGAAAAGGAGTTTGATATATTAAAATCTATTTTACAAAACGCTCCATATTTTGAAGAGTTTAATGACTTTAAAAATTATCTGTTTGACAAATCGTCTCTAAAAGGCAAAGCTTTTTTCAAGCCTCTGCGTTTTCTTTTGACAAATTCAGAACACGGACCCGAGCTTGCGGTACTGTATCCCGCGATAAAAACATATATAAAGGAGATTGTCAAATGAACGGCGTCTTAACGGCATTTTTTGAAACGATACAAATCGTTATGCATATCTACATGTGGATTATCATCGCATCCGCGCTTATTTCATGGATACGTCCAAATCCATACAATCCGATAGTACGCACTCTGTATTCGCTTACAGAACCCGTTTATAACGCTATCAGAAGAGTCATACCAACAACTTTTGGCATGATAGATATCGCGCCCATGATAGTACTTTTTACGCTGATACTTTTAAACAATTTAATAGCTCGTTATGCCTTTTAAATCTCTCTTTTTGTTGTTCTTTTTGTGCATTTCAACGCTTTTTGGGACGGCTTTAAATTATCAAGAGTTAACAACAAAGCCAAGAAGTATAGCTAAAGATTATTACATTTACAGGCTTTTGCTTGAAGGGAACGCCTCTAAAGAGGAGATTGGCGACCTTTACATGCAAGTCAATCGCTTGAACCAAAACCTAAAAAATCAATTCGCCAAAAAGATTGATATTAACGCCAACCAAACCTGCAAACCGCTTAGCGTAAATAATGCGCTAAAAAGCGGCGAAGAGTGCCTTGTGAAACTTTTAACGCCTCAATTTGTAGAGCCGTTGGATATAGCCATGAAAACCGCACTTGCGAACAAACTCCGACAACATAACAATTTCACGGCAAACTGGATAAGCGCGCTAAACAGTAAAAAACCGTTTCGCATGATGGAGCAAAAGCTTTTAACTGAAGAGTTTTTGAAAGTATTCAATCAAATGCCCGCATCCTATAAGAAAAAATTAAATTTTCCGCTTACAAAAGAGTTTTTGTATCAAATGGAGTTACTGCCCTACCCTTACGAAACATTTGTAAAATATATCGTTTTAAATGCCGACGATTTTAAAAAGCCGTTAAAATCTCTTTTATATACTCCAAAAAACGATGCGCTCACGCACAAAACGCTGTTTTATCTTGGCATAAACGCTCTTAAGGCAAATGATACGGCTTTATCCTCAACTCTTTTCGAAAAAGCCGCAAAACGGGCGTATTTTAGGTCGGACATGGATAAAGCGCTCTTTTTTCAATATCTGTCAAGCGGCGATAAAGATTTGCTTAAAAATATCGGCGATAGCTTTGATATAAATATCTACTCTTTGTATGCGCGCGAAATGCTGAATACCACAACAAAAAATATCACTTTTCTATCGCCCTCATATAAAAAAGCGGCGCATAAATTTGATATGCAAGACCCTTTTGAATGGTATTTTTTATTAAACAAGATACAAGGTATGGATAAAGACGAGATAGAACTTTTAGCAGTCGGTTTTGATGCGCCGGACACGCTGCCTGTTTATGCATTTTTATTGACAAGAATCGCAAATTATAAACATCACTATTTTATCATTCCATACGAGGAGCACTTGAAAGATTTTGACGCCAAACGAAAAGCGCTGATACTATCCATCGCCAGACAAGAGAGCGGCTTTATAACTTCGGCGGTGTCGGCGTCATACGCACTTGGCATGATGCAGTTTTTGCCAAGCGTAGCTTCGGATATAGCGGCAAAGCAGAATATAAAAGATTTTGATTGGGACGATATGTTTAAGCCCGAGACTGCTTATAATTTTGCCGACACTCATTTAAATTACCTCAACAAATACCTATATCATCCGCTCTTTACGGCATACGCATATAACGGCGGTATAGGCTACACAAAAAAAATGCTCTCAGACGGCAAGTTATTTAACAGCGGCAAATATGAACCGTTTTTAAGCATTGAACTATTGCAGGGCGAAGAGAGCAGAGAGTATGGCAAAAAAGTTTTAGCCAATTATCTCATTTATATGCAGCATTTAGGCGAGAAAATAACTCTCAAAGAGCTTTTGGAAACCTTAACAAAACCTGCCCAAACGGATAAATTTCGACAAAAAGATTGACATGGCTCTCCTCGTTTGATTTTGGCGCGCTCACAAGAAAATATTCATTCCAAGCGGCATGAAACGGCAAATACTCCATCATTTCATCATCTTTGGACAATTTTGTCAATATCGCACTCTTTTGTCCGATTGCGATTTTCGGTTCGCCAAGCCTTTCAATATCGCCTTTTTGCGAATGGTAAAAGCTTATCACTATTGTGTCAAACTCATTTTCGGAATATTTTTTTATATTATTTAAATATGTCGCGCTGATAAGCAGAGTTGAGTTGTCTTCTGTTGTAAGGCGGGCTTTTTGCGTATTGATAATCGCTTGTTCAATGCTCATGTCTCGGCTATTCTCTTTTGCGGCGCAGCCGAATAAAAACGCAAAACTAATTGCGCACATTAAAATATGTAAACTTTTCAGAAAAATTCCTTTTATCTCTATTGGTCGCAATTTTACGCTAAATGGCTTGATAAACTCATTAAAAGATAAATCTTTTTTTGCTATAATCAGACCTCACATAAAAAGAGGAATAACATGAAAGAGATAATAGACGCTATAAGCCGTGCGGCTGTGCGGATAAAAAGAGCTATAGAGTTTAGCGACACAGGTTACAGCGAACACGTTAACAAAACCGGCGATACGCAGTTAAAGCTTGATATAGCAAGCGACTTGATAATAGAAGAAGAGTTTGGGAAAGTATCTTCCATAAAGAGCATTATCAGCGA
>JAIRNE010000047.1 GCA_031258205.1 Campylobacteraceae bacterium | reverse complement strand
TCAACTCTCTCAACTAAAATTCGTTGACCCAGTGGTTGAAACTTCATGCTATTCGTCCTCCAAATATAAATTTTTTAGCACTCAAGTTAAATGAGTGACGGAATTTTACAATATTTGATGTAAAATGTCAATATATAATACAAGTAAAATCATAATACTTGAGTTGATTTGGCTAAAGTTTCTTATATATAAAAAATGAAAGGCGGGTGTAGTTTATGAAAAAATTCATCAAAATTTTTCTTTTGGCTATAGCGGTTTTAGTTGTGCTTTTAATAGCATTGATATACGGTCTGCTTTTTACGCAAACCGGAAATGATATTTTAAAACCCATCATTGAAAAGAAAGCTAAAGAGGCAAGCGGCATAGATATAAAGCTTGATAAATTTTCTTTGAGACTTAGTTCTATTGATGCGGAGGCTGTGGTCATGGATAGTATCAAAGCCAAAGCGGCAGGCGGATTAAATATCTTTAATCAATCATTTGATATAAACTACTCGATCCACGCCGACAGAGTGCCTGAAGTAAGCGGTATAAAGATAGATGAGCCTTTATCGCTCAACGGACAAGCGGCAGGCGGACTTAAAGATATAAATATTAACGGCACGGGCGATATTTTTGGAGCGGCTTTAAATTTTGATGCTGTTTTGAAAGATTTTAATCCTGTCGGTATCAATGTTGATACGAATGGACTAAAGCTCGCAAAAGTTTTGGCGCTCTTAGGACAACCGATATACGCTGACGGCTTGCTTTCGGCTAAAGTCCATGTAAATCCGAATGAAAAAAACGAGCTTGGCGGAAATGCAGTTTTACATGTGGGAAACGGCGTGATATATAAAAATACCCTAAAAAAAGAGTTTAATGTAACGCTAAAAGAAGATGTTTCGTATAAAACGTCTGCCGATTTAAAACTCTCAAACAGTCAAGATTTGGTTGGCGCGTTGGACTTTGTATCATCTTTAGCAAACTTCAAAGCAACCGATTTAAAAGTCAATATCAACACATTTGAAACCTCAAGCGGATACAGGCTTGATATTCCTAACTTAAAACAGCTTGAAAGCTTAGCCGGTGTCGCGCTTCAAGGCGCGGTATCATTTTACGGCGATGCCAAATACGCGACAAACAACGTGCAAGCCAATGTTAACAGCGACAATTTTGCAGGCGGCAAACTTGCAGTAAAGCTCGACAATGATAAATTGGATGCAAGCCTAATAAATGCGAAAATAGCCGATATTTTGACTACGCTTGTCCAACCCTCTTTTGCGGACGCAAACTTAAACATCAAGGCGCAGTTTAACTCTTTAACTAACAAAAACGGCGACATCAGCATTGACTTGACAAATGGTCTTGTAAACAGCGCGGTTGTAAAAAAAGAGTTTAATTTGACACTGCCAAAGAGTGATTTTAACGCAAAATCAAATATCACGCTCAAAAAAAATACTGCCAATTTCAACGCTAAATTTTTATCGTCTTTAGTCAATCTTGAAAAATTTGAAGGCGCTTTTGATATAGATAAAACAGAACTTAAATCAACATATACCGCCAGCATAAAAGACCTCTCTAAATTTGACGGCATAACAAAACAAAAAATGAAAGGTTCTATTGCGCTTGATGGTGAAGCCGACTATAAAAACGGCACACCTAAAGTAAACGGTAAGAGCAATATTTTAGGAGGAAGCGTGAATTTTGATTTTGAAAATAACAAAGTAAAGATAAACGGCACAAATCTATCCTCGCTTGAACTTTTGCACATGTTGAGTTATCCTCAAATTTTTGACGCTAAGATAAAGCTTGGAGCAAATTATAATATCAATACAAGCAAGGGCGATTTTAAAGTTTTAAGTCCAAAAGGACATCTTACGCAAACGCAGCTTGGGAATTTGGTAAAGACATTCTCAAATTACGACATAAGCAAAGAAGAGTATGAAAATATTACGTTAGATGGCACAATAGAAGGCGAAAAGATAAAATTTACATTCGACGCAAAGAGTAAAAAGACCTCCATAAGCGTTTCTGAGGGCAAAATCATCGGCACGGCTCTGGATATACCATTTAAGGTTTGGGTAGAAAAAACAGACATTGCAGGCAAAGTTACAGGCACAAGCGACAAGCCCAAAGTCTCTATCGACAGTTCCAAGTATTTGCAAGATAAAGCGGCAAAAGAGATAGACAGATATCTTGAGAAAAACAGCGATAAGATAGAAAAGGCGCTAAATAAGCTCTTTAAGTAAGCTTGATAAAAGCGGATATGCTGACGGTCTGATGAATGGGCGCGTTCATCAGGCTGGCGGCAGAAACTGTATTTAAGTTTACAGTTCTTAGAAAATACAAAATAGCTTATATCAAACGACAAGCTTACAAAGCAAGCGCGCATTAGTAACAAAAAGATAAAAATCTATTGCCGCAAGCGGCTCGCAATGACGAATAAATTACTTAGTACCTCATCCATGCGCAAAGCGTTAAGCTTTGCAAAAACCAAAAACACGGGGGTTGCGAAAATCCATATTTCATAGAAATGAGAGAAAATTTGTAAATTTTTTGTAGCTACGGTCAAATGTTTTATATTCAAACCAAAAGAATATAGTTTGGGTTTGCAAAAAAGAAATTTTACATGTTTTTTCTGCGCGATTTATGAAAATGTGAGTTTCAAAGGCATTTATAAGTAACTACGCTATATAATTATTCCCTTTTTTATGGCTGGGTAGCTCAGCTGGTTAGAGCGCTGGTCTCATAAGCCGGAGGTCGGGAGTTCAAGTCTCCCCCCAGCTACCATACAAAAATCACCTAAACTTAAATGACTTCAAAAGCTCTCAAAAATCCCTTAAAATCGCACTTCTGAATGATACTATAAAAATCAAGTATTGTCAATTAAATTCAATTATGATATAATATGGTTACACTTAGGTTACACTTTTAAGGATTTAAACTGTAATCTAAAAGGACGTAACATGTCAAAAATGATAAATAGTAAAAAATTTACAGGCGTTTTTTACAAAGAACTTATCAATGGCGATAAGAGTTTTTACATCGTTTACAAGATAGCGGGTAAAACGCAAAAGGTTTTTATCGGCAAAGCAAGCGAGGGTATCAATGAGCCTTTTTGTCATCAGAAACGAAATGAAGCTATCAATAAAGCAAGATTTGGCGACAATACGCCGATAATCAAATACAAAAATAAAAGCAGGTTATCATTCAAAGAGGCAGTCAATAGCTATGTGGAAGCTAAAAAAGGCAGTAACTCCGCTAAAGTAACTCTTGCATACATGGCAATAAAAGATATTTTCAGCAATAGCTCATTAGACGAAATCACTCCAGCCGAAATAAACGGTTTCAAAAACAGGCTATTAGCCGACAATAAATCGCCAAAAACCGTCAATACTTATCTACAGCGTATAAATACCATCTTTAATTATGCAATTGATACGGAGGCTTACAAAGGCGTTAATCCTTGCAAAAAAGTGGATAAACCTAAAATTGATAATAACCGTGAACGATATTTAAGCGATGACGAGGTTAAAACTATCAAAGACAGCATGAGAGACAACCCAATGCTTTTATTATTTGTAGAGTTATCATTAAGCACAGGCGGACGATTAGAGACGATTATTACAATCAGCAAAAAAGATATCAACCTCAACACCCGCACAGTACAACTCAAAAACCACAAAAGCAAAAACAGTTATCACGGCTTTATCTCAAACAGCCTTTTACCATTACTTACGAAGCGTTATCAAAATCTCAAAAACCCAAACGACATAATTATCCCTTTAAACTCAAGAACAATCCAAAGGCAATTACAACCGCTGTTGAACAAGCTATTTAATCAAGGGCTTGACAGTAAAGACGCTAAAAACAGAGTGGTAATACATACTCTAAGGCATACATTCGCGAGCCATTTAGCGATTAAGGGAACTCCGATTTTTACGATAATGAAACTGTTAGACCATAAAAACATTGACGAAACGTTGAGGTATGCGAAACTATCGCCTGATAATGGGTTAGAAGCTGTAAAGGAGTTATGGAGATGATAAAGCACAGTCCAAAATTGGGCTCAGTGGAGGAAATGATAGATTGGGTGGAGAACACCGACGATGAGGGAAGCAGAGAGAACAGGATAGCTTATTGTTACAGACATTATCCGCAAGCGGCAAAGGAAGCATATCCCGAATATTCTAAGGAAAAAGCGGAGGGGAGCCCGACAGAGGAAGTGAACGACCCCATAAAAGAGGCTTTGCTTAATTTATTTAACCCAATTAGGGAAGCGTTAGAACCATACACAGATAAAGACCCCGCGTTATGGGGTAGAAGCGAATACAAGCTATTAAAAAAGGAATATGAGGGGGATTATCCCTTTAACCTTGAAATAATAAAAGACGTGTATAAAGCGATAAAAAAATCAGGGCATGAATATCTAAATACATTAAGGATATTAAACGAGTGCTACAGAGGGCAAGAGACTAATTATTATTATGAGATACTTTTGCTTTGCGAAATAATAAAAACAAATATGCTTATGGCAGAGAAACACGGGATAAAATTTGATAAAAACTATACAAGGCAGAGAGCATTTATCCAAAAACAGTTTAAAAAATTAACAACCAAAAAAATAAAACGCGACAGCAACTACGCCAGAACGAAAAGAAACAGACGAACACTATCTAAAAAATTAAAAGATTTTATGTGGTTAGATACTCTCTCAATCCCAAAACCGCCGACAGTATGGCTTGCGAGCCTCATCCAAAATGCCGTTTGCGAGATAGTAACCAGCGGAATGGTATCGGGGTTATACTATGGGAGAAAACCAACCTTTGTAAGCAAGGAATGTTATGAAAAATACAATTTCGGCAGGATAATAGAAGCAATAAGCGCAGATATTGAGATAGAGCAATGGCTAAAAAATACAAGCTCCAAACAGATAAAAGCTCTTAATGACGAAATCACACTGCAAATAGTACGCCGTCACTACAAAAATAACGCCCATAAGATAATAAATGAATTAAAAAAATAAAAAAATACATTAAAGAAATATACGTCTAATTACAATTTTTAACCCCTCAAAGCCCCCTAAACTACGAAGTCCGCAAGCATTTTTACTCTTCAAAAAGTGAGGATGACTTTTCACTTTTTTTGTGGCAACATTCATTCATACATTCATTTTTATGATGTAAATTTATTTAAAAGGATTTCAGATGGAAAAACTTTTAACAGTCAAGGAAGTTTCCGAATTGACAAGGCTATCAATTTCTGCGCTATGGCGTTTAAGGATAGCTGGGTTAGGCGCTAAATACATCAAGAGAGGCAACGGAGGCAAAAATAATAAGGTGCTTTATCGCGCTTCTGATGTTGAGGATTGGCTCAAAGCTAATGAGATAAAAACAGTTTTAGGGGGACAACATGTATGATGAAACCTTTAAATTATTAGGGATTTTAGCTTCCAATCAGGCAGTAGTTTTAGATAGTCATTATCTAAATAAAGAAGTACTTGAGGATTTTCACCTCTTGGAAAAGGCTGGGTTTTTGGAGAGTTTTCGTTTTCCTCTTGGGGATAAAACATTAGAATTATGGCTTCCTGCCATAGAAAGGAAACAATATGAGAACGCATAATCACAAAGCGACAATATTGCGCGCTATGAATGAACGCGAGCAGGTTACCGCCGCAGAGTTTAACATCTCCAACGCCAACGAATACTTCAACGAGTTAAAGCGTGAGGGTATTTGTAAGGGTGAATGGAATGATACACACACATTCAAATGGTGGTATATCATAGATTACGAAAAGGCTAAAAGATACATAAGGAATGAGGGCGAACCATTCAAAGCAAATCGCCCTCACCCTCAACAAGCAGTGTAAAACCGCCTTTGAAATTGTATCATAAAAAGATGTATCCAAAATTGAATAAATAAAAAAGGCGGTGTAGCAACCGCCTAAAAAGGAATTTCACAATGAATTCTATTATTTCCAAGATTAGAAATAACTTAAAAATTGCATATTTTTATACCCAAAAATACCCCTTGTTTTTTAAACTCACATTCAATCAAATAAAGTCAAAAGTTGATAAAAAAATAAAGTATCAAAACGCTTCCCCGTATCGGTGGGTTCGGGCTTTGTTACAAGTTATCCCCTCGCGTGCGCACGCATGCATGCGTAATGTAATCTATGAACAGTAAGCTATTATTAAGCATACAGACAGAGCTTAACCGCTTTAACCTGCACAACAAGATAAACCTCAAAGCAGACACTTTGAGATTTATTTTTAGTAAGCAGTATAAGCTGTCAAAACTCAAGACAATTGGCGAATGGATTAAACTAAAAGAGCAACACTTACTTTATCAAAAGCTTGTTAAGCGTCTAACTGCTAAAGAGCTTACAAGCGTTTACAGATTAAAAGATGAGGATATCTACTTTTTTAACTGCTCTAACCCGCCAAAATACCGCAAAGCTTGTTTAGTTATCTTTGGTATCAGTCAATACCCTAACCGTTCCAACACTAAACTAATCAATAAAACAGTGTCCATGCTCAAAACAATTTCAAGTATTGATATCTGTTACGATACGCCCTTAGAACCAAACATTGAGAGATTAAAAGAGTGCTTCACTATTACAGAATACAACGAAACAACTCACTACATAAACAACACGGGCTGTCTATTACTTGAGAAAATAACCATTTACAACAAACAGGCAAAAAACAGACTTAATCACCCTTTGTGGCGTATAGAAGCAACGATAACTATCCCCACAGCTAATCCCGAATATCTTTATTTGCCGCTAAAGGAATTCAAAGAGATAATAGACATAACATAAATAACATTCAAAAAAAGAGAGCAACAAAGGTGCAATACCTTATTACCTGTGCGTAAAGTTATTACCCGTATTGCAATAATTAAGTTTTACATAAGTCCTATAATAATAAACAATAACGCGCGCGCGAAAGCTTTGACACTCTTTTATTAAAGCGTTAAGTATCTTTTTAGCACACATTAGAGACAGAGTATTACGGTTGGTTGCTAAAGCTTTTATCCCCCATAGGGTGCGTCCTATGAGATGTTTTTTTATCGCGTCTTGCTATTGACAGTATCCGTTACTAACCATAAATAACTTTAGCTATCGTAATGAAACCTGCATTGGACGATGTAGATATTCTCTTTATCGGCTTTGTAAACCAATCTGTGTTCGTCTGTAATCCGTCTTGAGTAGTACCCGACAAGAGAATGTTTTAACAATTCAGGTTTTCCTATACCCTCAAACGGCGTTCTTTTGCACTCTTTTATTAAAGCGTTTAATCTTTTAAGTATCTTTTTGTCATTCTCTTGCCAATAGAGATAATCTTCCCAAGCTTCGCCGCTCCAGATTAAATTCACTGTACAAGCTCTCTTTTAACGCCTTTGCCGCTCTCAAGCTGTCCTATAGCGTTTAAAAGTCTCTTTTTATTTGCCTGCGTGCTTAAAAGGTATTCAGTCTCTTTTAGGGCGTTAAATTCATCTAATGAGATAACTACGACACTCTCTTTTGCTTTTCTGTGAATAATCACATTTTCATTGTTAAATAATACGCTGTCCATTACCGATTTGAGACTTTTTCTTGCCTCTGCCGCGCTTACTACCTGCATTTTTAACCTCTTTTATACATAATCAGATACATAATAACATACTTTTTATTAAAGTATAATAAGCTCGTCTTGGTTGCCGATACTCTATTATCTTTATTATTACCCGCGCGCAAAACTACCCGTCTTGCAATAATTAAGGTTTGTATAAGTCCTAAAAAATACTGTATAGATATGAGTGGGGTTTCCATGAAGTTCAAACTCTAATATTATTTTTGTTCATGTAGTACTTAGCTTGAAAATTCAAGAGAGTAAAACCGTTCTCTAAAAAGATATACATTTGATTTTAAAGAATAACTTTTTCACCTCACACCGCCCCGCGAGGCGGAAAGGAGGTGATGTAAAATGAAGCTTATTTTAAGACTGCGTCGGCGGCGCGGGTTACGATTTAAGATAAGTTGCAGGATTAAGGATATTTGCCTTACCTTAACCCTGCTGTTTTAGCAAGTAAGCAGGGGAAACCCTGCTGAAACTTTAAACTAATTATATCACATTTTCTTTAAATTCGCGGTTGTTTTTCCAAGCAGGCTTGAAAACGTAAAAAAGAAACTGTAAATTTTATGCTAAAGAGTAGAAAAGCATTACCGTATTATCACAACCCAATTTTAGATAGTGCTTTACATCATAGATTTTAAAAAAATATTTAAGCTGTAGAATGCCCTACAATCAAAAACAAGACAAGGCATAGGGGGATTTTAGCCTTAAACCGCGTTCGTTGATTGTAGAACCTGTCAGCTATCAAGAATGACGGATTAGCTATTTGAGTAATACTTAATTTGAAAAAAATATTACTGCTTTTCTAAATTTTCATCTTTAGTCAATCTCCACGCTAATAGTCTAATCACAAAATCAGTCGTATCATTTTTTCTTGTAACGTTATTCCCTGCCATTATGCTAATGCGTTCTTTTAAAACATGAATAAGCGCAACAATCTCTTCAAAATCCCCAGCGATATCTTCAACGGTATCTTCAATGCTGACTGCTTTACTAAAAGCCCTATGATTTTCATCTGCACCAGAGGACTTGCTTAAAACTTTTAGCTTTTTATTTAACTCTTTATTGAGCCTGACATCTTTTTTTACACCCTCCAAATCTAAAACGTTTAGATTAACTTTGCTTGTTGCCTCCATCTTTCCACTCCTTAAAAATAATTTCAACAAATAAGAGTAAAATACACTTATCGTTTTATCTGCAACTCCACCCTAAAAATCCACTCTAAAAGATTAATTTTTAAAGCTATGGTTACACATAGGTTACACTTTGCCTATTTTCTCAAAGCTTAAACCGCCACTAAAACACCGTATTTAAGGGATTTGAAACGCTTTAAGAGTGTTGATATTGTACAAAGTCTCCCCCCAGCTACCATTTTATAAATCCCCTTAAATCCCAAAGCCTCTTTTGTATTGCTTGCCGTATATTCTATCAATAAATTTTAATCTTAAATATTCCTTTTAAAGGAACAAATAAGCTGTTGCGTTATAAAATACTTTTATGAATGTGATAAGCAAAAAAACGCTGATAGAGTTCTATACCAAGCATCCGAAAGCAAAAATCCCTCTTGAGATTTGGCATTCATCAGTGAGAAAAGCGATATGGGTCAATCCCGAAGATATAAAATCAGAATATCAAAATGCGTCTTTTTTGCAAGATAACAGAGTAGCGTTTAACATAAAAGGTAATAATTTTCGCTTAATAGTTCATATTGATTACCTAAGGAAAATCGTAAGAATAAAATTTGTCGGCACGCATGCCGAATATGATAAGATAAATGTCAAGGAGATTTAACATGAATATCAATCCTATAAGAACCGAAAAAGATTATGAAGAAGCTTTAAAAAGAGTTGACGAGCTTATGGAATTAGACCCGCAAATCGGCACGGCATTAAGCGACGAGCTTGAAGTTTTGGCGATACTTATAGAACATTACGAAGAAAAACA
>JAIRNE010000010.1 GCA_031258205.1 Campylobacteraceae bacterium | reverse complement strand
TCCGTTTCGTTTAGATTTTCATTCTCTTCAAACAGAAGAGATTGCATATCAATGTTGAGTCTTTTTGAAGCATACTTAAAAATATCCCGAACAAGAGGACTTTTTTCGTAAAAATCTTTCCCCATTCCGAGTGTTTGCGAACCTTGTCCGGGGAAAATAAATGATATGTTTTTTGACATTATTGTTATCCTGAAATGTTAAAATTTATACTCGTCGCTTTTAAAAAAATGGTGCAGTTCGGATATTTTTTTGCGCAGAGTATTTCTGTTTAAACCGAAATTTTTTGATATTGCAAGCTGAGAGCGAAACTTTTTAAATCCCGCTTTTAACAACGGCACATCAAAGAGATATAAAAGTTTTCGGTAATCGTCTCCGCTGCCAAGTCTTTGTATTAGGAACTTTTCAAGCAGATTTAAAATATCTTTTTCCTTAAACCGCGCCGATATAAACGCGATATAAACAGATTGCCTTAAAGAGTACGCGTTTTGACTTAAATTGAGAGGAATTTTTTCCAAATCAATATCAATATCGCCTGCCTCGGATATAAAAAGTTCTTTTGCGTCTATTAAAAACTTCTGCGCTAAAGCATTTATATCTTCGGGTCTCTCGCTAAGCGGCGGTATGGATATTTTAAGTCCGAAAAACGTATCCGCTATACTCTCGTCAATCTTTTTGGAAGCGGTTGCGATAATGCGTGTCGGCTCTTTTGATAAAGCCTCTTTTAAAATAATATAGTTGCTTATCTTGTGAAAATTGCGGATAATCAACGCCGAATTTGAACTAATAGCGTTTAAAACCGCATTTAAGTCGGAGCCGTCCACAACATTCGCATCTAATATATTTAAGGCTAAAGTTAGTTTGCCAACTCCCCTTTCACCAACGATAAGGGCGTTTAAGTTGAGGTTTTTTAGAAGGTTTGCAAGCCTTCCCGCCTCTTTTGCGGCGCGGGAGTTTGCTATAAAGTTAGTGTTTGCCACAGCAGTCGTCATTTTCGTGATGATGTTCTCCGCCGCAGCAATCATCATCTAAACCGCATGAGCATTGATGCGAACCAGCCGCGCAGCCGTTTTCTAATTCCTCTTCAGTGGCATCTCTAATCTCGGCTATCTCAACTTTAAAATAGAGGTCTTTTCCAGCTAAAGGGTGGTTAAAATCAATCGTAACTTCTTGTTCGTTAAACTCTTTAACGAGCGCTTGGACAGTATTGCCGTCTTCGCCTTGACCGTAAAGCGTCATTCCGTTAGAGAGTTTAATTCCCGCAAACTGTTCTATCGGAAGCGTTTGAATTGATTTGCTGTCGTACTCTCCGTAAGCGTCTGCCGCTTTTATGGCTACATGCGAAGTATCGCCTTGGTTCATATTTGCTATTTCGCGCTCAAGTCCGGGAATTATCTGATTTTTACCTGTTATAAAAGAGAGGGGAGCGTTATTCATATTAGTGTCAAGCAGATTTCCGTCTGCATCTTTTAATTCATAAAACATTGATACAACCTGATTTTTTATGGCTGTCATTAATTCTCCTAATTTTAATTTGAAAAACCGATTTTATCATAAATATTATTTAGAATAGTTGAGTTTATATATATGCGGAATTTTAGCCTTAAACGGTATAATATGCCATTTGATTTATAAGGATTTTAGCTTGATATTTGGAAAAATTGACTATATAAATATGCTGCCGTTTCATGTATTTTTGAAAAAATCGCCGCTTCCAAACTCTTTCAAACAGTCTATAGCTTATAAAAAAAGTTATCCTGCCAAATTAAACGAGGGATTAAAAAAACGCCGCATTCATGCCGCTTATATCTCCAGTATCGCAAGCGTTCACAAATCTCTTCGCACTATAAATTCGGGCATTGCGGCAAAAAAGGCAGTTAAAAGCGTCATCATTAAAAAAGGCGTTTACGCAAAAGATCCGCACTCTGCCACATCAAACGCTCTTGCTAAAGTACTTGGCATAGAGGGCAAGGTTACGATAGGCGACAATGCTTTAAAACTGTATCTGGAAAATCCGAACGAATATATAGACATGGGCGCGGCGTGGTATGAAAAAGAGCGGCTGCCGTTTGTTTTTGCAAGACTTAGCGTCAATAAGCGCTATAGTTTTTTTAAAAAAACAGCCGATAAATTTAAAAAGCAAAAGATTTTTATACCGCAGTACATTTTGGAAGATTACGCGCAAAAACGCGGTATTTTAGGGAATGATATAAAAGAGTATCTAAAACTTCTATCTTACGATATAGACGCAAAAGCGCAGGCGGGACTCAATAGATTTTTGAGAGCGGTAAGGCTTTTAAAGCTGTAACGCCGCCGTTTTATAAATCTTTACATGTATTCAAATATATAATGCCTTTGATGTTTCTGTATATAAGCCACATGACGACTGCAAACGATAAAATTCCTATAACATAATGCGATAATTATTATACTCGTTGCCGCCAAAATACTGTCTATGCCTGATATTAATAGTGGATTTAACGCATAAATAAAAAAGCCGCAAATCTCACATTTTGCCCTTAAGAAATTGTATTAAATACCCTGTCCCCAGCGTCTCCAAGTCCGGGCACTATATACCCTTTATCGTTTAATCTCTCGTCTATATACGCCGTATATACAGGAACATCGGGGTGAATAGCGCAAAACTTTTTAAGTCCTTCGGGAGCCGAGAGGATAGATAAAAAGCGGATATCTTTTACGCCTTTTGATTTTAAAAAATCTACCGCGTCTATGGCGGTGCCGCCCGTTGCAAACATGGGGTCTATAATGATGGCTATTCTCTCTTTATGGTCACTTGGCAGTTTAGCATAGTAAAACTCAGGTTTTAGCGTCTCCTCATTTCGCTGAAATCCCAAAAATCCGACACTTGCATCTGGGATTATCTTAAAAACGCTGTCAAGCATTCCAAGAGCGGCGCGCAAAATCGGACAAATCATGATACTGCAGGCAAGCCGTTTGGACTTAGTCAAAGCCACAGGCGTTTGAACGTCTATATCCTTTAACGGCAAATCCCTCGCGGCTTCAAAAATGAGTAAATACGTTATCTCGTCCACCAACAGCCTGAATTGAAAACTTTCCGTCTTTACATCGCGCAGTATAGAGAGTTTGTGTTCTATCAGCGGATGAGTTATCACATGCACATTTTCCATGCAAAAACTCCTTTTTTAATTTTTATCATTTTATCTAATTTTAGCGTTGTTTCAAATTGATACTCAAAGTGTTTTTTCAGATATTTTCAAACTTTTTGCGGTACAAAAGCGGTAATATATAATTTGTGAAATATAAATTTGCCAAAATCAATCTTCCCACGCATAAAGCGGCTGCATGAGAAGACGATAGATAAAGAAAACCGCGAATTTTATAGCATTCCCTACTCAAGACATTTAGGGAGAAAAAGCATATTGTTATTATTTAATTTTCTCTTCCAAATTTTTTATGTAGGCATTTATGTCAAAATCTTTAACTCTTGCCACGCCTTCGTCAACCGCCGCTTTTGCCACAGCTGAAGCAACGCTCGCGAGCGCTCTTTTATCAAACGGTTTTGGTATCACATAATCTTTGCCGAATGAAAACTCTCTGCCGTTGTATGCGTCTTTTATATAATCCGGCACAGGCTCTTTTGCAAGTTTTGCCAAAGCCAATGCTGCCGCCATTTTCATATTTTCCGTTATTTTTTTAGCGCGGACATCTAACGCGCCTCTAAAGATAAATGGGAAACCAAGAACATTATTTACTTGATTTGGATAATCGCTCCTGCCCGTACCCATGATAACGTCGTCTCTAACTTCTACAACCTCTTCGGGTAAAATTTCAGGCGTTGGGTTTGCGAGCGCGAAAATAATGGGATTTTTATTCATGGATTTGACCATATCCTGCGTGAGCAGTCTGGCGCGCGAAAGCCCCAAAAACATATCGGCGCCATTCATAGCGTCCGATAAATTTCTATCTTTCGTATCTATAGCAAAACGACCTTTATGCGCGTCAAACTCTTCTCTGCCTTTGTATATAACGCCTTTTGAATCTACCATGACGATATTTTTCGCGCCTAAAGCTCTGTACATTTTAGCGCATGCCGTGCCTGCCGCGCCCGCTCCTAAAACGACTATCTTTATATCGGCTATATTTTTGCCGCTGATTTCAAGCGCGTTTATAAGCCCTGCGCTTGTTATTATCGCCGTTCCATGCTGGTCGTCATGCATAATAGGGATATCTACCGCATCTTGCAATTTAGCTTCTATCTCAAAACATTCGGGAGCTTTTATATCTTCCAAGTTTATACCGCCGAATGTCGGCGAAATAGCGCTGACAATCTCCACGAATGAATCTATATCATAAGCGTCTACTTCAATATCAAACGCATCTATATCTGCAAATTTTTTAAATAAAACCGCTTTGCCTTCCATGACGGGCTTTCCCGCTACGGGGCTTATTTTGCCGAGTCCCAAAATAGACGTGGAGTTTGTAACAACCGCAACCAAATTTGACTTATTTGTATATGCGTAAGCCAAATCGTTATCTCTTTCTATCTCAAGGCATGGAATAGCAACGCCGGGCGTATAAGCCATACTCAAATCCCTTGAACTTTTGCATTGAGATTTGATATTAACCTCTATTTTTCCGCCTATGTGATAGTCTAAAACCTCTTGTTCGGTTATTTTACTCATTTTCAATACCTTTCTTTTCTATAAAATATATAAAATTTTCAAGCCGCGTTAAAACGGCTTTTAATCCTATAACGTCCATAACTTCAAATATAGACGGACTAACAGACGAACCCGTAAGAGCTATGCGGATAAGCTGAGCGATGTCTTTTAGTTTAATGCCGTTCTTTTCCAAAAACTCATTTGCCGCATCCTCAAATCCGCCGTTGTACTCTTTTAAAAATACAACGTAATTTTTCAAATATTCAACGCCTAAAACAGTTACAAACTTTTTTACAGCCTGTTCGTCATATGAGAGAGGCTCATCTATGATAGTTTTTGTCATGTGTACAAATTGAACTACTGTTTTTGCGCGCTCTCTTAGCATATCCGCTAAAAAATCGGCATTTTTATTTTCTCTCATGTCAAGCCCGAAATTCAAAGCCTCACTCCAAAGTCTCTGCGAGGGGGCGTTTTTAATATAGCAGGCGTTAAGCCATTCGAGTTTTTGTTGATTGTAAGACGAAGCGGAAGCGTTAATATCGTGCGGGTCAAAAAACTCTATCATCTCTTTTAATGAAAATATCTCCTGATCGCCGTGACTCCAGCCAAGCCGCACGAGAAAATTCAAAAGCGCTTCGCTTAAATAACCCATATTTTTATACTCCATGACATCCATCGCGCCGTCTCTTTTTGAGAGTTTTTTACCCTGCGGATTGTTTATCATGGGAACATGAAAAAATTTTGGTATTTTAAACCCTAAAGCTTCATAAAGGATTATCTGTTTTGGAGTATTTGAGAGATGGTCGTCTCCTCTTATAACGTCTGTTATGCCCATGAGTGCGTCGTCAACTACAACAGTAAAATTATATGTCGGCGTGCCGTCGCTTCTTGCGATGATAAAATCATCCAGTATATCTTCAGCCTTAAAACTAATTTTGCCTTTAACGCCGTCTTCAAATATTATCTCGCCACTTAAAGGAGCTTTTATACGCACAACAGGCTCTACGCCCAAAGGAGGAATGCCTTCAAAATCTCTATATTTGCCGTTATAACGCGGACGCTCTTTTTTGGCTATTTGCGATTCTCGCAAAGCGTCTAACTCCTCTTTGCTCATGTAACAGTAGTAAGCTTTTTTCTCTTTTAAAAGTTTTTGGACATACTCTTTATATAAATCAAATCTTTGAGATTGATAAATTATCTCTTTGTCATACGAAAGCCCTGTCCATTTGAAAGCCTCTTCTATAGCTTGCGCCGCTTCAAGAGAGTTTCTTTTGAGGTCGGTGTCTTCAATGCGAAGCAAAAACTTTCCGCCGTTTCGCTTTGCCCATAAGTAGTTATAAAGCGCTGTTCTAAGTCCTCCGATGTGTAAGTATCCGGTCGGAGAAGGAGCAAATCTTGTAATAATCATAAGAAGTCCTCTTATTTATCAATAAATATTGCAGCTATTTTCTGTTCTATTTGATTGATTACTAAAAAAATGCTAATATTGCAATTTTTAAGTGCGGTATTATATTGATTTTTACTTAATAAAGGATTATAACGATGCTCAAAAAAAGTTTTTTAGCCATTGTCTTCGGGTTTTTTCTAAATGTGAGCGCAAATGCGGCTTTAGTGGATGCGGTGTCGGTTGTCGTGGATAACGAACCTATAACCATATACGAGATATACAGACTCTCAAAACAGTTTGATATCCCAACCAGAGAGGCTTTAGATGTTTTAATCAGGGAAAAATTGGAGTTGTCTCAGATAAAGCAGATGAATATCCAAATAGATGATTTTATACTAAATCAACAGATAGAGGCGATAGCGGCTAAAAACAATATGAATGTCCAAAATTTTTACAGCGCGCTTTTAAGAGAGGGTATTTCAGTAGACGCTTACAGGTCTGAATTAAAACAAAAACTACAGCGCGACAGACTCTATCAATATATTCTAAGCAGTAAATATGAGAATATAGACGAGGATAAACTGCTTATTTATTATAACAACAATCCGATGGAGTTTACAAAATTTGAGAGTTTTGACGTTGTAAAAATAGAAGGAGAGAATGCGGACGATATCGCGGCTGTCTTTTATGATGACCAAAAAGCGGATAATGCGGGTCAAACGGATAATCTAACCGTTGAAGCCGACAAAATAACGGATGACATACAAACCGACAACAATCAAACGGATAATTTAACCCAAATAACAGACAGCGCGCAAAAGAGCGATATTCAAACGGATAATTTAACTGCCAAAACCGATGACAATACGACTCAGAATGTAACGCGCTCTTACGTACAGATTTTGAGTATAGACGAAGATCCGAAATTAATTGCTTTATTGTCAAGTCTGGAAGTTGGAGAGCGTACGCCCATTATCCCAACGGACGATGGATTTGCAACATACATAGTAGTCTCTAAAAACAACAAAAGCGTTATTTCGTTTGAACAGGCAAAAAACGCTATTATGACAAAACTCTCGTCTGTTCAAGAAAGCACAATTATAAAAGAGTATTTTGAAACGATAAAAGCAAGAGCGAGCATTACGATAATAAGAATGCCATAAGTAAAGAGTTTTATTTAAAAAAAAGGCGCGCAAAACGCGCCTTTTTTAATGATTTGACAGATAATTCGTATCGTAATTGTTGTCTATAAAATCCGGATTTTCCATCATCTTTTGATGAAATGTTTTTGTGCAGCTGATACCCTCTATAGTAAGCTCGCTTAACGCCTGTTTCATTTTTGCTATAGCGCGCGTTCTATCCTCGCCCCACACAATAAGCTTGCCTATCATAGAGTCATAATGAGACGGCACGACATAACCTTGATAAGCGTGCGAATCCATTCTTATATTTCTGCCGCCCGGAGCTATATATTTGCTGATTTTGCCCGGACTTGGTATAAATCTTACGGGGTCTTCGGCAGTTATCCTACACTCTATGGAGTGTCCCTGCAGTTTGATACTCTCTTGAGACGGGAGTTTTTCGCCTTCGGCTACTCTTATCATCCACTCTACTATATCAAGCCCGCTTACCATTTCGCTCACGCAGTGCTCTACTTGAAGTCTTGTATTCATCTCCATAAAATAGAAATTTTTATTTTCATCTACTAAAAACTCAAATGTCCCCGCGCCCTCGTAACCGATAGCCTGCGTAGCTCGTATAGCGGTATCATGCAGTCTTTTTCTTGTATTGTCGTCCAATAAAATTGCCGGCGACTCTTCTATAAGCTTTTGATGACGGCGTTGCATAGAGCAGTCGCGTTCTCCTATATGGATAGCGTTTCTATATTTATCGCCCATTACCTGCACTTCTATATGACGCGGTTTTTTGATAAATTTCTCCATGTAAAGCGTACCGTCGCCAAACGCCGTTATCGCTTCGCTCTCGGCGGCTAAGTAGAGTTTTTCCAAATCCTCTTTTTTCTCTACGACTCTCATGCCGCGTCCGCCGCCGCCTGCCGCCGCTTTAATGATGACGGGATAGCCTATCTCATCTGCATTTTTATATGCGTCATGCAAATCAACAAGCGCGCCGTCGCTTCCGGGAATTACCGGAACGCCCGCTTTTTTCATGACGTCTTTCGCTTTTGATTTGTCGCTCATCATTATCATAGCATCTGCGCTTGGACCTATAAATTTTATCTTATGATGTTCGCAAATTTCCACAAAATTTTGATTTTCGCTAAGAAAGCCGTAACCGGGAAATATAGCGTCGCACTCGCTGATTTCAGCCGCTGAAATGATTGAGGGAATGCTAAGATAGCTTTGAGAAGATTTTTCGCCTCCTATGCAAATAGATGCGTCTGCAAGCTGTAAATACAAAGCGTCTTTGTCTGCCGTAGAATAAACCGCAATGGCTTGTTTGCCCATCTCTTTTATCGTTCGTATAGCCCTAAGGGCGATTTCGCCGCGATTGGCAATCAGTACTCTTTTGATTGTGCTCATTATAGCTTCTCCACGCTAAATAGAGGCATATCAAATTCGACAGGCTGTCCGTCTTCAACTAAAATATCTACTATCCTGCAATCAAACTCGGCGTCTATCTCATTCATGATTTTCATAGCTTCTACGATAGCTATAGGCTGTCCTTTTTTTACAACGCTTCCGATTTTAACAAACGGCTCTGCTCCGGGTGAGGGAGCTTTATAAAATGTGCCTACCATCGGTGATTTGAAAGAGGGGAGAGAACTTTTAATCTCTGCGATATCCTCTTTTGGTTTTGATTGTATAGCTGCCGCTTGAGGAATTATCGTAACAGATTGTGTATTTTCGCCCGTAAATGGCTGCAAAGAGGTCTCTTTTCGCATATCTATACAAAAATCGCCCTCCGTTATTTTGAGTTTTGTCATACTGCTCTTATCAAAGATACGTATCAACTCTTTAATATTCAAATCCTGTTTATTCATACCTTTATCTCCTATTATTTTTACCGCAGAAAGCAATGCGCGATAATGATGTGTTATAATACCACACTTCATTATAACTTGTTCTTAAGGATAAACATGGGATTGAAAGCAGACAGCTGGATAAGAGAAAAGTCTTTGAAAGAGAAAATGATAGAGCCGTTTGAGAGCGGTCAAATCGGCTCAAATGTCGTAAGTTACGGCGTAAGCAGTTACGGCTATGATATAAGAGTAGGCACGGAATTTAAAATATTCACCAATGTAAACTCCACAGTTGTTGATCCTAAAAATTTTGAGGATAGAAATATCGTTGATTTTGTGGGAGATATATGCATTGTCCCGCCGAACTCTTTTGCGCTTGCCAGAACGGTAGAGTATTTTAGAATACCAAAAAACGTCCTTGCGATATGTCTTGGCAAAAGCACATATGCAAGATGCGGCATTATAGTGAATGTAACGCCTTTTGAACCTGAATTTGAAGGACACATTACTATTGAGATTTCAAATACTACGCCGCTTCCGGCTAAAATTTACGCCAATGAAGGCATCGCTCAAGTGCTCTTTTTTGAAGGCGATACGCCGTGTGAAGTTACGTACAAAGACAAAGCGGGCAAATATCAAGGGCAAACCGGAATTACGCTTCCAAGAATTTTGAAGTGAAATTGGGCTTATTTGCCCAATTTATCCAACAGTATCTTTTTGCCCACCTCAACTCCGGGCTGATTGTAAGCGTTAATTTCAAGCGCCAATCCGCACAAAGAGGTCAAAAGTTCAAAATAGTAGATAAGATAACCCGCATGAAAAGCATCCGCTTTTGCCAAAACTATCTCGTCCGTTATCGCTCCTTCGTTTAATACGCTTTTCATTGTGGCTATAGCCTGTTCATTCAACAGCTGCCCTGCGCCGATACCTTTTTTCAGATTGGTTTTTTCTAAAAATTTTAGCGAAATATCGGGAATCGGCATATCCTCTGTCATATTTTCCACTCTTATAAACGTTACGCTTTTATCTTTCGGTCCATCTATGATGAGCTGCAAAAACGAATGCTGGTCTATCGCGCCGATAAGCCCCACAGGAGTTAATCCTACGCGTTCATCGCCCTTTTTTTTGCCCAAAGACTCAGCCCACAACTGCACATACCATGCGTTAAAATCGCGGAATATGTCCGAATATGAAAAAAGAACATTTATATTTTGCCCGCTTTTTACGGTGTAAGCAAGCGATTTTTTAATGAGCGTATCCGATATTTTGCGGCTGAAAAAATCGTCTTGGCACTCTGCCGCGCCCTGCAAAAGTTTTGCCGTATCTATACCGCAAAGCGTCAGCGGCACAACTCCTGTCGCGCTCAATACCGAAAACCGCCCGCCTACGTTTTTGGGTATAAAAAAACTTTTTAATCCGTACTCGTTTGCAAATTTATTGAGAGCCGAACCGCTGTCCGTAACAACGGCAAAATATTTGCCAAAATATTTGTCGCCCGGAAAAATGCCAAAATGCACCATAACGATTTTAGCGATAGAGATAGTATCTAAAGTCGTTCCGGATTTGGATACGAGTAAAAACAGGCTGTTGTCAAGTTTTATACTTTTAAGCGTTTTTTTGATAGTAACAGAGTCTATATTTTCCAAAAAATAGAGATTTGGCGTAGACGCTTTTTTCTCGTGATAGAGCATAGAATACAAGGCTTTTGTCCCTAAAGAGCTGCCGCCAACGCCGATAACTACGATATTTTCTACATTTCGTATCCCGGCTCCCCACACTCCTATATCTAACAGCAGTTTTTCGCCCTCTGCCGGCAGATTATAATAACCAACCGCTTTGGAAGTTTTTTCTACGGATATTTTATTCCAAAGCTCTTCTATTTTCGGCGTATCAGACACGTCAAAATAGAGCGTATTTTTAAACACTCAAAACCCCTTGAAAGAAATCGCGTATATTGTATATAATTTTGGCTTTAGTTTGCAAGTTTTTTTGAATAGTTTTGTTAAAATATCCCGATGCAAACGCTAAATGAGATAAATTTTTACCGATATGAGATTAAAAAATCAATATTTATAGCTTTCGCCGCGCCAATAAGCGGATTTGACGCTTTACATGTAAAGCTTAAAGCCGAACATCCCAAAGCCGCTCATGTAGTTTGGGCATACAGAAAATTGAACGAATATAATCAAACAGTAGAAAACGGCAGCGATGACGGCGAACCAAAAGGCACATCAGCCCAGCCGATACTAAGCGTTTTAAGAGGCGCGGAGTTTATAAACGTGTGCGTTTTGATCGTACGTTACTTTGGCGGCGTGAAACTCGGCACGGGAGGACTTGTAAGAGCTTACCAGACTGCGGCAAAGATGGTTTTGGGCGAAGCAAAAGCATATCTTTACGAACAAAAAGAGGAGTTTGTATTCTCTTCAAAATACTCTTTTACGCCAAAAATAGAATATTTTTTGCAAAAGACAGGAATAACGTTTGAAAATAGAGATTTTAATACGGATAATATCACATGGAAAATTCAAGTAACAAAAGCGCAAAAAGAGGAGTTGGAAAGATTTTTGGAAAAGATAAACTACTTATAACATGAAAACGGTAATCTCTTTATGCTATACTTCGTCTTTTCAAAAAACCAAAAAGGAAAAACATGAGCGTTAAAAGCTGGCTTTTGACGGTTTTTAGGGAACTTTTTTTGTATCATTACAAATCGCTTGAGTTTAGAGCCGAAGTATTCGCGCTCATAATCGCTCCGGGCTGTAAAAACGCTAAAGATTGCAGCTTTAAAATATTAAAAGAGGTCGCGGCAGAGATATACAAAAACGACCGCCACAGACAAGACGTATTTTTAAATATCACAAGAGGCTATGCGGCGATGATTTTGCGTAACGAGCCCGCTTCCTATGACGAGGCAATCAAAGATATAAACCGTAAAGTAAGAGCCAATAAAAGCTTCGCTATGAAGATTAATATGAATCATATCAACAGATTTTTAAGAGACGACATAAGCGAAGACAAACGGTTCTTGCAGCAGCGCATCGCCGAATTTTTGGAAGACCAAAGCAAAGAGGCGTCCTGCCCTATAAATATAGTAAAAAGCGAAAGTTTATAGCAATTTATCGCTTCTCTCTCATGACTATATAAATATGCAAAGCGTCAATTGCAGCCGGAGTTATACCGCTGATTTCGCTTGCTTCAAAAAGAGTAGGCGGATTGAAGCGTTTTAGTTTTTCAGCCGCTTCGTTTCCAAGCCCGCTTACTTTTGTAAAATCAATATCCGCAGGTATTTTAACCTCCATCATCTTTTTCATAGCTTTTACCTGCTCTTCTTGCTTTTGTATATAGTTTTTATATTTTGAAAATATCAGTATCTGCTCTTTGGCGTCATTTGAATACTCTTTAAAAACAGATGATAATCTGTCCAATTTTTCAAGAGTGAAGCTTTTTCTTGCCGATATTTTTTGATAAGAGGTTTTATCATTCACCGCTTCCTCTCCCATGCTCTCTAAAAATGCGGTATTCTCGCGCGAGGGGGTAAGAAAGTTATTTTCTAAAAATTCCAATCCCGTTTTTAACTGCTCTTTTTTTGACTGCAGTTTTGCAAATGTTTTATCGTCTATCAATCCCGCTTTATGACCATATTCCATAAGTCTTATATCGGCATTATCTTCCCTTAAAAGCAGTCTAAATTCAGCGCGGGAAGTGAACATTCTGTAAGGCTCTTTTGTGCCTTTTGTCGTCAAATCGTCTATCAAAACGCCTATATAAGCTTCGTCTCTTCTGAATATTAAAGGCTCTTTTTCGTCTATGGACAAAACGGCATTTATGCCCGCAGTAATGCCCAAAGCCGCCGCCTCCTCGTATCCTGTAGTGCCGTTTATCTGTCCCGCGCAATAAAGTCCTTTTATCTTTTTTGTCTCCAGAGTATGGGTTAATTCCGTAGGATCTACATAATCATACTCTATAGCGTAGCCAAAACGAACGATATTTGCATGTTCAAGTCCCGGGATTGTGCGCAAAAGAGTTATCTGAACATCAGGCGGCAAAGATGTGGAGAGTCCGTTTATATAGTATTCGGTTGCCTCTTTTGTCTGCGGTTCTACAAAAAGATGGTGACGCTCTTTGTCATTAAAACGGTTGATTTTATCTTCAATACTTGGGCAGTATCTAGGTCCTATCCCCTCTATCTGCCCCGTAAAAAGCGGCGCTCTGTGAAAATTATCTCTTATGATTTCGTGCGTTTTTATGTTTGTATATGTTATAAAGCAGGGAAGTTGATACGGGTTAAAGCTCTCTTTATCGGTTCTGAAACTAAGCGGCAAAGGTTTGGCGTCGCCTCCTTGTGCTTGCATTTTAGTAAAATCTATGCTTTTAGCGTCAATTCTGGGACATGTACCCGTTTTCAATCTTCCCAAAGTAAGTCCCAAGTTTTTTAAAGAATCCGACAATGCGTTTGAAGCAAACTCTCCCGTTCTGCCTGCGCTTTGGCGAAACTCTCCTACATGTATGAGTCCTTTTAAAAAAGTGCCTGTCGTTATAATAACCTTTTTGGCGTAATATCTATTTTGAATATGTGTCAAAACCCCGTTTACTTCGCCATCTTGCGTAAGTATTTTTTCAACTATTTCTTGAGTTACGTCTAAATTTTCAGTGTTTAATACGGTATTTCGCATGAATATGCGGTATCTGTCCATGTCTATCTGCGCTCTTGTGCCTCTTACGGCTGGACCTTTTGATTCGTTTAAGATACGAAATTGTATTCCGGTCGCATCCGTAGCAAGTCCCATTTGACCGCCCAAAGCGTCAAGCTCTTTTACAAGATGCCCTTTGCCGAGTCCGCCTATGGCGGGATTACAGCTGGCGGCTCCGATTTGTTCGGCTAAGATAGTAATTAAAAGCGTCTTTTTACCCATTCTGGCGCTCGCCAATGACGCTTCAATACCGGCATGCCCGCCGCCTATCACGATAATATCATATTTCATCTGTTCCTCAAAAGAGTTAAAATTTTTAGAGGAGGTATTGTAGCATAAAAGTCGTTGTTACAAATAGCGTGAAAGATAACAGTTATACATAAAGGGTAAAATTTATTAAATAACGCCTATTATGAATTATTAAAATAAAATACTAATATGAAAATATTAAAAGAATATAAATATATATGCTATAATAAAAGGTTTTTTTATCTCGCGGAGGAAATCTGGGATATTGACGGTTTTTAACGCGATAAATCTTAAGAGGGGTGAGCAATGTTTACAGGACTTATCAGAGAGTGCGCCAGAACGCTTTCATATAAAGAGAATATTTTATGGCTTAGCGCGCAATACCGGCCGAATGTCGGAGACAGCATTGCAGTAAACGGCGCATGTTTAACGGTGATAGAAGCTAAAGCCGGCGGTTTTAAAGTTGAACTTTCCGTTGAAAGCAGAAAAAATCTGGCAACGGAGAATTTTAAAGGTTTAGTTCATATAGAACCTGCAATGGTAATCGGAGACCGTATAGACGGGCATTTCTTGCAGGGACACATAGACGCTGTCGGCGAAATAACCAATATACAAAAAGATGAAAACGCCGTAAATTTTTTCATAAAAACGCAAAAAGATATTATGAAATTCATCTCTGCGAAAGGAAGCATAGCAATTGACGGCGTAAGTCTTACCGTTAATGATATCGGCGAAAACGAGACTTTCAAATTGACTATTATTTCGCATACTATGCGACAAACGCTTTTTAGCGCGTACAAAGTCGGGCGCAGGGTAAATATAGAGACCGACATGATAGCCCGTTATCTTTTTGCTCTTATGCAGAACAAAGAGAATGGTTTGAAATGGAGCGATGTAGATAGGATAACAGCGTTATATTAAATGAGAGAAGTTTTCACGCAAGAATGGGTAAAAATCATCGCAAGCGATAGAGCGGGCGGCGTGAGCGCGGATGCATACGAAAGTTTAAATCTTGGATTTCATGTAGGCGACAAACCTTTGAACGTCGAAAAAAACAGAGAGATTTTTGCTTCATATTTTGACGTAAGCGTAAAAGAGTTGTGTTTTATGGAGCAGATACACGGCTCTTTAGCAACAATGGCAAAAAAAGAGCAGACGCTTAAAACAGACGCCCTCATTACTCAAGAGAAAAATTTAGTTTTGTGCGTTATGGTCGCCGACTGCGTGCCCGTTATATTATACGATAACGATAAAAAAGCCGCTGCCGCCGTACATGCAGGGCGCAAAGGGATATTTTCGGATATTATTTCAAATACCGTTTTAGCGATGAAAAATAGTTTTAAAAGCAGCTCAAAAGATATAGGGGCTTATATCGGCGTCTCTATCCGTTCTTGCTGTTATGAGATACAAGGCGAAATTTTAAACGAAGCTAAGGATAGGTTTTCGTATGCATTGAGCGGCAAAGAAGGACGGCATTTTCTCTCACTGCAGACAATCGTCAAAAAACAGTTACATGAAAACGGAGTCGTTAATATCATTGATGAAAATGTCTGTTCTTGCTGCGATAAAAACTACTTTTCATACAGACGTGAGGGCGTTTGCGGTAGATTTGCCGTAGGCGTAAAAATAGTATAGGATAAATTTTTATACTTATCTGTTTTGCTAAATACTTAGCGATACTGCATCCCTCTTTGTCATTACAAACCCTCTTTCTGTCTGTCATTGTGTCCCCCCCCCTCATTGCGAGCCCCCCATTCCGTCATTGCTGGAATACTCCTTTTTTTATCATTATGGGAACACAGCGGCGAAGTAACCTCCCCTCTCTCCGTCATTGCGAGGAGCGAAGCGACGTGGCAATCCAGAGGAGTTGATAATATAGATAAAATAAAAACAGTTAGTATTTTTGTTTTTACATGAGAATAAGTTTAAAGTTTTTTAGTATTGCTGGATTGCCGCGCTCCCGTTGGTCGCTCGCAATGACGTATAGTTGAAATTTTATCTCGCTCGCAATGACGGAGATGGCGGCGGATTGTTTTTTCACGATGACATGGGTGGTGGACATTACGCCAAGAGTGGACGATGCGCAGCGTTGAGTTATTTCCCGATTGTCGTTGTCTAATAGATGAGAAAAAGAACGATACGCAGCATTAGAGACGATAAAATCTATGCTGTCGTTTTTTTATAAAATTTTTTTATCTCGCCGATATATATTCTGTGATAATCTTTGTCGGGATAAAGATCGTTTATCTGCGCATCCAAAAAGTTACGCGGATTAAAGTCGTTAAAATATATCTTTTTGCAGACTACCGTCTCTTTTGCCTCTTCAAAACCTATAGCGTTTTCGTCAAAATACACAGCCGTTACGCCTGCTTCTTTGGCTTTATTTATATCGCGTCCCGATTTGCTGCCGAAAATCTTATGCGCTTTAGCCTTTAGAGATTTGTCAAAAAACGTAAGCGTAAAAAAGTCAGATTTTTCCATAAAATCATACGTATAGCGAACAGGACGCACATAAACTATAGCTACGCTTCTCTCCCAAAGATACCCAATCCCTCCCCATGACGCCGTCATGACATTATAGTCGTCTTTCGTACCCGCGCTCAAGGCTATCCACTCTTGACTTATTTTTTTAATCGGCGAAGAGTCAAAAGCGGCAGTTATATCTGCGCTTTTCCACAATTTTGAAGCTTTTATCGCTTTTGTCTGCCGCATAGCCGCTCCTTTAAAAATTTTTGCAATTATACTCTTTTTTATTCCGCGCCGCTTTTCAATCTGCATGAGATACTGCTGTTTATATTTCCTAAAAGCGTCTCTATGCGCTTTTTCACCTCTACAGGATCGCTGTTTGTTATTTTTGTTTTGGCTATATTTGCAATGCCCTCGGCGATGTCAAATTCACCGTTCGCGTAATAAGCGAGAGAAAGCGCGTAATAACTCTTTGGCGCAGAATATGGCAATTCTACCAGTTTTTTCGCAAAATCAACAGCTTTTTGAGCGTTAATGGCTGAAGGTTCGTATTTAATCTCTCTGATAATTTTCAGATATTTATCGCGGCGAAAATAGCATCTGCCTTCGCTGCCCTCTATATAAAGATTTGCGATATCAATTGTGATGCGGTATAAAAGTTCTGCATTTTCGGGGTATTTTTTATGCAAATCCATCAGCGTTTTTAAATTTTTGCCGATTTTATAATTTGCATAAGCGTCAAACCATTCGGCAAAAGATTGATATGTCAAGCTAAGCGGATACTCACTGGAAAAACCCGTAAAGCCATACGAATAAATCTGCATGAAATACTCATACGCCGACTTGCTATCTTCCCACAAAGGCATAGCGGCGGCAAATATTTCATTATCTTTATCGCCAAATCCCGCGTCTGCTTTATAGCGGTTGTACATGTTTAATTCCATTTTCAAAATAGCGCGCAGCGGCACAATCATATTTCTTAATTTATCATCCATACGTATATCGTTATTTGTCAAATCTATGAAATAATTTGCTTTTTCTATATCGTTTCTGCGCCAATACAGCGCGGCAAGAGCAAAATAGAGCCTTGAATCGTCAATCTTTTGCCCCAACAAAGACTCTGTGAGCGTTGAGAGTTTATCATCGTCGTAACCGCTTATGGCGTATGTCGCGGCGGCAAGCAGAGTTATATCGTTGTCGTTGGGCAGTTTAGCGTGCAAATCGTCAAGCTGTTTGATAGTATCCGCATAATCCCTGCTTGTGCGCAAACTAACTCTCGCGTGCATCTCTTCACTCTTAACCTCCTCTTTTTTGCCCGCGAAAAACTCTTTTGCCTCTAATATTTTGGCATATATCGTATTCACCGTATAGCCGCGCTCTAAAAAATACACCGTACAAAACATCAGCGCAATAATTGCGCCCGCAAAATAGACAAATTTACTTGTGCGGTAATAATTCGGGACATTTTTCCCCTCAATAAAATCGTCAAGAGAGGGGATTTTATCAAAAGAAGCGTCGCATACCCTTTTAAACTTTTGTGCATCGTCTTTCATATTTTCAATACTCATAATCTTAGCGAAAGCTTTTGAATGTTTGGTATCCTCGTAATCTGCCGCCACAAAGAGAATGGATTCGGTATCGCAGGATAACTCCTCCCATAAAGAGTAGCGTTCCACAAGCGCATTCAAGGCGACATAAAGCGATATAAACGAAAATCTATCCAACTTCGCGCTCCATGTATTGCCTCTTTTTGGGTGCTGAAAATTCGGCGTGCCGCACTCGCAATTGCCAAGCTCATTAATCTCTTTTACATATATGCCGTCATAATCTATAACTTTCAAATCCTTGCCGTCGTTATTGACTATTATATTTCCGGGCTGTATATCTCCGTGCGCAAAATTGTGCTGTTCAATAAATCTCGCAAGCGCGATGAGCGAACTTATGAGATTTTTAAGCCTTCGCCTGTTGGTGTAATTCTCGGCTATAAACTGCCCCAACAAATCGCCGTCCACCCATGCCATTTTCACAATCGGATATTTAATGCCGCGTATGGTAATTCCCTCAGGCTGATACTCAAAATCTACAAAATAGTAAGATCTAAGCCGTTTCAAAAAAGAGGCTATCGCCGCGTAACGCTCTTCGCGGTCTTTTGAAAAATAACGAAAACAACGCACGGCGTATTTTATCCTGTATTGAGAAGTAACTTCATACGCGTAAGCGAAATTGCCGCTGAAAATCTGCGGTCCCAACGAGTTGGTCTTAACTATGCCCTCTTGCAAAATCGGATCTGTTAAATTCTGTCGTATATGCTGAAAAGCGGCTCTGTAATCATGCGAACTTGGGTAATTTAACGACATTTTTTTCCTTTAAAATCTTATGCAAACAAGCGTAGTATCATCCACTTTGATACTATTTTCCAAACGCTTAGCGTCCACAAAACTCTTAAAATCTTTCATTGAGCTAATAGAGCTTATCTCTCTCCATGTATCCGTATTGCCGCTCTCGTAAGATTTGAACGCCCACTCGGCAAGCGCGTCTGTCATGCAAAGAACTGTCGGACGATGCGCGGTTTTGAGATTCCAGACTCTATAAAATCTATCATACTCTTTGGAGCGTGAAAAAAAATAGTTATATCTCTTTTTCACGCTCAACAGTTTTGGATTTTTTTTAAATTCAACAGATAAAGAGTACGGGAAAGAGTCTATAAGTTTATCATTATCCAAAAAAACCGCAACGCTGTCTCCTACGCTTAAAACTTGTATAAAATTTGAAACTGGATTGTACTCAAGTCCGAGTATGGTGGCGTAACTCCCAAATCTAAGCCCTCTTTTTTGGAAAAGCGTCAAATTTTTAAAATCAAAACGGTTGGAATAGTAACTTTTAATAAGTCTGTTTATATCCCTGCTTAAAATAAACTCTTTTTGCACAAAGCAATCCGCCAGATTTTTTGCCCAATTTTTAGAATCATACGAAACGCTCGCGCCGTCGCTGACGGCTACGCGCAAAGTTTGATTTATCATGTTTATATTATAACAATCCTCATTTTCATAAGGTCTATCATAATTTTTAGGTATTGAGCCGCAAAACAGTAGCTCCATTAAACGACTGCCTTATCGTTTTTTGTACGGGTTTGTCGGCAGCGTGCCTATTTCGAGAAAATTTACGATATCTACGGCATCCGCATTAAATATAAAACCCCTTGAATTGTCCACTACTCTATATCCTCTGTCGTTTGCTTTGCCTATCAAATGCTCGGGAAAAATACTGGACATTCTAAAAAGCATTTTTGCATATTCGTCTTTTATGTTGTTGTCGCTGAACGGATACTCTATCGTATTTGTATCAAACGAGCTTACATGCAGATTGAAAACAAGCGCGCTGCCGCACAGCGTGCGAAGTTTTTTGATATCTTCGGCTATCTCCTCAGGATCTCCGTCCGTAGAATCGCCGTCCGTGATATGTATCAATGTCGGCGGATAAGAGTTTAGATTATTCGCGCACCACTCTTTAAGCGTCTCTCTGGCTAAACTAAAAGCTTCGCACATGGGAGTTTCGCCGTCCACGTCAGGCTCTATCCATACGGGAAACTCTACCGTTCTCTCTACGATATCGCCAAGACCGTTATCTACCTTTTCGGTTAACCGCTCTATCTTTTTTACATTGTCGGCTACTTCGGAGATAAAATTTAAAATCGGTCTATCCTCTTCGTCAAAAAGTATATTTTTAACGCCCTTCCCGCCGTAACCGATAATGCCTATATAAAAATAGTCTCTGATACCGTCCGCTTTATTGCATAAATCTATTAAGTTTAAAATCGTTCTATTGATAACATCCGCCACATGTTTAGCCTTGGGCTTATTTACGGAAGGCATTACATAGCCCATAGAAAGCGACTGATCTACAACAAACAAAAACGCCGTAGGATTTTTCCTATTAATCTGAACTTGCTCTTTCATGTTATCCCTTATAAATATTCCATTATTGCATAAAATATTTTAAATATCTATGAAAAAAAACGTACTAAAACTATTTAAAACTGTTTAAAGCTAAGGGGTAACTTTTTGGCACTGACGGCATGTATCTACGACAGCCGTTACGTCAAGCTGCACTATTTTATATTGGCTCTTTTGTTCAATCTCTTGTTGATACGCATATACGCTCTTTTGAAAATCCGCATCTTCTACCGCGCCGCAGTTTTTGCATACAATGTGCGCATGAGGGTGCAGGTATATATCAAGTTTTGGCTTGCCGTTTGCGTTTACTTCAAGAACCATGCCCGTTTGCTTCAAAATATTCAGATTTTTATAAACTGTCGCAAGTGAAATAGTCGGAAACTCTTTTTTTATCTCTTCATACAATTCGTCTATACTAGGATGCGTGTGCCGATTTAAAATTTTTAATACGGATATTCTCTGCGGCGTCGCTTTAAGATGTCTCTCTTTTAAATGATGAATGAAATTCATAACTGTACCTCGCAAATATTTTTATAACATTTTAATCATAATTTGAGTTATTATATCATAATATGCTGATTTTTTCGGCTAACAGTTTCGGGGAGAGTCCGAGCCGCTCTTCTATTTTCGCCGTATCGCCATGCTGTATGAAAATATCCCTATATTCAAAACTCTTGAGGGTTACATCTTTTATCCCCTCTTCGTTTAAAAAACCCGACAATATTTCGCCCACACCGCCGCTTTTTGCGCTGTCGCTGAATATATACCACCTCTTGCATGTGAGGCTAAGTTGCTTTAAAAGCCTTTTATCTATCGGCTTGACAAATCTCAAATCAACTATAGTAATATCTTCGTCTAAAAATTTCGCGCACTCATGCGCTTTCCCAACGCCATTACCGTATCCTATAAACGCCGTATCGCTTTCGCCTTTATGTAAAATTTCGCCCTGTCCCAATAAAAAAGGTTTTGATTTCACTTTTCCGCAGGAGATAAAACTTCCTCTTGGGTATCTAAACGCGCATACGCCTTTATGCTCATAAGCAAACTCTACCGCGTATTTCATGCCGATGTCGTCTCTTGGCGCAAACAGCGTGATATTTGGTATGGCATTCAGGTATGATATATCAAAAGCTCCTTGATGCGTCTCTCCGTCCTCTCCGACAATACCTGCTCTGTCTATTGCAAATGCAACATTTAAATTCATCAAACAGGCATCATGTATGATTTGGTCGTAAGCGCGCTGTAAAAACGTAGAATATATCGCGACAAAAGGTTTAAAACCCTCTTTTGCCATTGCGCACATGGACGTTACCGCATGCTGTTCGGCAATCGCTACATCCCAAAATCTATCCGGAAATTCTCTTATCAATTCGTCCATGCCCGTACCGCTCGGCATAGCGGCAGTTACGCCTACGACACTCTCTTTTGCTTTCGCCAAATCCAAAAGCGCTTCGCTAAAAAGCGCGGTCGCGCTCTTTTTTGACGTTTTTATTGAAATACTCTCGCCGCTCTCTACATTGAAAGGCGACACTCCATGCCACTTTTCAAACTGCCCCTCAGCTTTTATATAACCTTTGCCTTTTATCGTTTGTGCATGTACGATAACGGGTTTTTTTAGTTTTTTAGCCGTTTTTAAAGCGCTGATGAGAGCGGGCAGATTGTGCCCGTCGATGGGTCCTATATACTCCAATCCAAGCTCTTCAAAAAGCATTCCCGGAGTTATCAGCTTAAACCCCTCCTCAAATCTCTTTGCCATGTACATGGCAGATTCAGGCAGATAATCCAATACCTTTTCCACTCTGGATTTAAATTTTTGATAAAATTGTCCCGCCATCGCTTGAGAGAGATATTTGCTGATGGCTCCTATGGGTTTTGAGATACTCATCTCATTATCGTTAAGTATTACGACAACGGGATATTTTCTGTCTCCAAGTTCGTTTAACGCTTCATACGCCATTCCAGCGCTCATTGCGCCGTCTCCTATCAAAGCTACCGGTACGCGGTCTTCGCCCTTTAATTTGATAGCTTTAGCCGCACCTACAGCCAAAGAGATAGAGGTGGAACTGTGTCCTGCCACAAAATAGTCGTACGGCGACTCAGACGGTTTTGTATAACCGCTGATGCCGTCTATTTGGCGCAAAGTATCAAACTTATCCCATCTATCGGTTAAAAGTTTATGCGCATAAGATTGGTGGCTGACGTCAAATATAAAAGGGTTGTTTTTGGCGTCAAATACATAATGCATGGCAACTATTAATTCCACCGCGCCCATGTTGGAGCTAAGATGCCCGCCGTTGCGGCTCACGACTTCAATAATCTTCGCGCGTATCTCGCCGCATAAATTTTCTAACTCTTCGGTTTTGAAGTTTTTTATATCCAAGTTTCAGCCTCTGTAAATATCCTCAAAAACTTTAAACAGCCTGTCGTTTTGCTCTTTTGTGCCTACCGTAATGCGCACGGCGTTTAAACCGTAGCTTTTAAGGTCTCTTATGATGATTCCTTTTTTCATGAGCTCTTCGCAAATCAAAGACGAGTTTTTTTGGACTTTATACGTAATAAAATTTGTATAGCTTGGGATAAACTCAATATCAAGTTTTTCGGCGAATTCCTCATATCTTGCCATCTCTTCAAAGTTTTTAATAACCGTATTTTTTACAAACTCTTCATCTTTTAACGCCTCTATGGCGGCTTTAAGACTTAAAGTAGTGATATTAAAAGGCGAACGGAGTTTGTGCAAAGATTTGACAATTTCTCTATTTCCCACGCCGTATCCCACTCTCATTCCGCCAAGTCCGTAAGCTTTTGAGAATGTGCCAAGATATATGGCGTTGGGAAATCTGTCTATAAGCTCTTTTGGGTCTATCTTTTTATTTTTATCTTTAAAACCCGCAAACTCTTGATAAGCTCCGTCTATCACGACCAAAGTATCGCTTGAGACCTCTTTTAAAAATCCGAAAACCTCATCTTTATCCAAGCACTCTCCAAGCGGATTATTGGGCAGGCACAAAAATATAACGGCTATATTTTTATTGTTCTTGTAAACATCTAAAAACTCTTCTATATTGTGTCCATGCGAAGATGTTTTCAGCACGGTCGTGCCTGTGCGTTTGCCGTAAATCTCATACATGGCAAATGTTGTTTTCGCCATTAAAATTTTATTGGACGCATTAGCTTTCGCAAACAGTGAAAACTCTATCACTTGGTCGCTGCCTGAACCTATAATGATATTTTCACTTCCAACTCCGTATTTGTCGGCAAGCGCGGCTTTTAATTCGTACATGCTGTCGTCCGGGTACAAAGACATTTTAAAAGCTTCGTTTTGTATCGCTTTGACTACTTTAGGGCTGCATCCGTAAGGGTTTTCGTTACTCGCCACTTTTATCACATCGCAAGCATTTATGCCGTATTCTCTTACGACAAGCTCTATCGGCTTGCCCGCTTCGTAATTTACTAATTTTTCAAGCGTTTCGTTAAATTTCATCAATCAATCCTCTGATATGTAACTTCCAAGCCATATAATATCATAACTCTTTCCTTTCCCGTTTAAAACGCTTTGGACATTCTCATCGTCTATGTGTCCTTCAAAATCCAAATAAAACACCCTTTTAAACTCTCTGCCTTTTATCGGACGCGATTCAAGCTTTGTAAGATTTATCTTAGCATCGTTAAAAATTTGCAGTAAAGATAAAAGTCCGCCCGGCTTATCCTGCGTTTTAGCCAAAATAGAGGTTTTATTTTTCGTGCCTTTTGCGTTTTTAAAATCGCTCAAAATAATAAAACGCGTTCTATTTGCCAAATTATCCTCTATTTTCTCAAACAGTATCGGGACATTATAAAGTTTCGCCGCTATATGCGAGCAGACAGCCGCCGCGCTTTTTTCTATGCTTGCCATATGCGCCGCTTGCGCGGTTGATTCAACGGGTATAAACTCTACGCCGCTTAACATATGCGTTTCCAAAAACTGTCTGCATTGGTTGTAGCCTTGCGGATGCGAATAGATGCGTTTTATATCTTTAACGTCTTCGGCAAATGTCGCAAAAGAGTGGTGAATATCCATGTAAATTTCAGCCGCGATTTTAATATCTTGATATTTGCCCAGACAATCAAGCGTAATGCCGACCGCCCCTTCGGTATTATTTTCTATCGGTACAACGCCGTATTTAGCCTCTTTGTTGCGTAACACCTCAAATACCGCCTCAATAGAGCTTAACGCCAAATATACGCCCTGCGCGCCAAATCTACTCTTGGCCGCCTGATGAGAATATGTCCCCTCAGGTCCTAAAAACGCTATCTTTTCAGGCAATTCTATATTGCGGCTTACGGCAAATATCTCCGAATATATAGCCTCAATCGCGCCGCTTTTTACAAAACTGTTATTTTGTCGTTTTAAACGATCAAGTATCTCTTTCTCGCGTTCAGGTCTATATATAGAAGCGCCGCTTGCGTGTTTGAGTATGCCTATCTCTTTCACAAACCCCATGCGCTCGTTTAAAAGTCTTAAAATCTCGTCGTCAATTTCATCTATCTTGCGTCTATATTCGCTGATTTTATGCACTCCGCATCTCCTTTTAAAGATACTCTTTTTCCAATCTTATCAAATCTTCAAAACGCTCTCTATCCCTTATCAAACGGTCTTTGCCGCCCTCTATGGCGACCTCTGCCGCGCGCGGACGCGAATTATAATTGCCGCTCATGCTAAATCCGTATGCTCCCGCGCTCTTTACGACAAGCAAATCTCCATTCTCAAGCGGCGGCAGCATTATATCCTGCGCCAAAAAATCGCCGCTTTCACAAATAGGTCCCACAACGTCCGCTAAAGCCGCGCCGTCACTTTTGCCTACCGCCTCTATCTCATGATAAGCGTCATATAAGCTGGGTCTGATTAAATCATTCATAGCCGCATCTACGATAACAAACCGCTTAACGCCGTTTTTTTTCTCATACAAAACTTTTGTCAGCAAATATCCGCTGTTGCCGACTAAAAAACGTCCGGGTTCGCACACTATCGTTACGTCCGTTCCGGATAGATTAGCCAATACCGCCTGCGCGAAATCATAAGGTTTAATCGTAATTTCGTCTTTATAACGGATACCAAGTCCGCCGCCTGCGTCAAAAAATTTGATATCTATCTCAATCGCTTTTAAATTTCTTAAAAGTTCGGCTGTTATCGCGGCGGCTTCGCTGTATGCGGCGATATCAAGTATTTGACTTCCTATATGGCAATGTATGCCAACAGGTTCTAAAAACGGCGAATTTTTACAGTAGATATAGAGTTTTTTTGCCGTATCTACATCCACGCCAAACTTATTTTTCTTAAGTCCGGTAGAGATGTAAGGGTGTGTTTTGGCATCTACATTTGGATTGACGCGTATGCTTATTCTTGCCGTTTTGTTTAAAATTTCGGCTATTTTTTCAACTCTTTTTAATTCCGCCTCGCTCTCTATATTTATCATCAAAATATCCGAACGCAGCGCAAACTCTATCTCGCTGTCGTCTTTGCCCACGCCGCTGAATATGATTTTGTATTTTGCAATTCCGGCGAATAACGCTCTTTTAATCTCTCCGATAGAGACGCAGTCGCACCCTGCTCCCAATCTGCCCAAAAGCTTCAAAACGCTTAAATTTGAGTTTGCCTTCACGGCATAGCAAATAAGCGATTTTCTGGCATGAAAAGCCTCTTTTAGACTATTAAACTGCGCACTTATATAATCAAAATCATAAATATACAACGGCGTTTTATATTTTGAAGCAAGTTTTGCAAAATCCATAACGCACCTTAATTAAAAAAATAAGAGGTATTTTATCTAAAATAAAATTATGTATAGCTTGACAAAATGTATATATAACCGCTGTGTATGCGCTTGAAGGATTTACTCCCGCAAGATTTGCGGGAGTATTTATTAGTATGTTCCTACCGCGTTTAGGAACCAGCCTTGCGACTTATAATCCAACACTCTCAAATCGTCAGAGAAGTCGGTAAAGTTATAACCGATGCCGAGTCTGAAGTTTTTGGTGATATCTTTATCTATACCCACCATGTATCCCTCTTTATTGCCTCCGTCTTTTACGTCAAGAACTCTATACTCTACGAGAGCATGCCAATCATAAATAAGGTCATACCTGACTTGTCCCGCATAAAAAGTAGTCTCGGAATCAAACCACTCTTCCAATCCGTCATATTTAACTTTTCCGAACCGTTGAGCGTATTTTAGAGCAAACTCCCATTTGGCGTCATATTTATATACTCCCTCAAGCGAGATGATTTGACTCTTTTGGTCATAAGAACTGCCTGACAAACTGGTATAGTCTATCTGCTGTTCTGGAGACATATCGTAAAGATAGGTAAATCTTCCAAAGAACGCCAATTTACCGGAATCAAACGGTCTGTATGCGAAGCCTGTGTTTAACTCCGTAAACTCCGCTTGATTTTGAGCGTTTTTATCGTCTTTTGTTTTAGCGTAGTTGAATTTTCCGGCAAAACTTAGAGAATCGTTCCATTTGTATGAGATTCTGTTTGTAGTCAAAAACTGCTCTCTCTCCTCATGTCCCCTGTCTTGTCTGTATTCCAATTTGCTTAGCCAATTAGTAACGCTTGAAGTTTGACCCACGCTGAAAGAGAATGCATCTCTGTCGGTAGTCTCTCCCCCGCTTGATTCAAGAGCTCCCTGCTGGTATAAAAATCCCATATTCCAACCCTCTCCAAGGTAAAAATCCATACCTAAGGAGTTTGAGTTTCCTCTTGAGTTTCCGTTTCTAAGCAGCTGTGACTCGTTGTAAAGATTTATCTTATCCGTAACGCTCCACTTTTGACCTACCGTAAAACCTGTACCCGTTTGCGAATTGAATATATTATCGCTTGAATATCCCTCTGCGCTGTAAGTGTAGCCCGCATATACCGTATGGTCTTTATTGAGCTCATGAGAGACGTCAAGACCTAAAGACTCTCCTCTATGTCCCGTTATATATCGTCCCTCTAAACTTGAACCGTTAAGAATATATCTCGCGCCCACGATAACGGCGTCATTGTTTTCATATTGACCGCTGTTGTCGTTTATCATAAATTGACCGGTCAGATATGTTTCAAGATTTGGAGTGATATCATAATCGGCTCTTAAAGCTCCTACCGCTCCATGTACTTTTGAAGTGGCATTACGCTCTGTCTGCCTGTAATCCGCCTCTGCGCTTAGCGTCAATTTCTCAGCGGCTTTATACGAAGCTTTTACGGCGGCTTCGGAGTATGAACTGTCGTCGCTTTTCTTTTTGCTCTCGCTTACTTTTGTATATATGCTTATACTGTTTGTAATCTCCGCCGCAGCCTCGGCTCCGTACTCGGTTATGCCGCCAAAAGCAAGCGTCGAAGCCGTTGTGGCAAATCCGCTTTGAGTATCTCTGTACCAGCCGCCCATTGTAAATTCGTTATTTACAATTCCGAGCTCTTTGAAGTTTGCTCTCGCATCAACAGATATAGCGTTGCCGCCGGTAGCGTTGGAGTTATCTCTTATATCGGTAAAGCTAAGACCTCCGTTATCAGAGTAGAATATAGAGCCCGCGTTTGACTCCGTTCTTGTAATCTCGCCTCTTATATACGTTCCTTTGCCCACCTGCAAAGTTATATCGCCCCCCGCTATCTGATAGTCGTCGCTATAGCCTCCCTTCTCTTCTCTTACGTATGTTCCGCCTACGGCTATATAATCGTTAAGCCACTGTTTAGCTCTTACGCCGCCCGTGAGAGTGTCTCCCTCAAATCCTCTTGGGACATACTCATAATCTACTATCAATCTCTGTTCATAGCCGCTTAGAGGCGATGTGATTGTTATAGTATTGACATTTTGGTAAATGATTTGAGACAAAGGTCGGGTCAAAATCACCCTTCCTTGTATATTGTCTATCTCATAATCTATACCGTTATTCAAATCTATTTTTGCTATCGTATTGCCCGTCAAAGTATCCGTTACGCGCAGCGATATCTTCTCTGAACCGGGCAGTATATCCATGTGCTGCAGATAATATAAACTGCCGCCCGTTCCCAAAAATTCGTTATGTCCTAACGCGCTGACCTCTTCTGAACCGAATAGTTTTACGTTTAATTTAGACTCTCCGTAAGGAGTTATATCCAAAGATTTATAATCAAGCTTTGCTCCGTACAAACTTCTTGAATACGCGGCGTACTCCGTACCGCTAAAGCCGGTGTCGTAGTTGCCCCACAAAGCTTCGCTCTTATCCCACTCTACTTTCGCATAAAATCTGCCTTGAGTGTTTACGTCTTTAAACACGGTAGAGTCGTCGCCGTAAGTAGGATAGTACATGTCCGGATCTAACGTCTCAAACAAATCCCCTGCGTCCGCTTGCGTAAATCCTGAAAAGAGCTTATTGATACTTTTTTGAGTAGTATCCGCTTGGGCGGTAAAATTGTATTTGCCGTATAACTTGCCTTTCGTATAGAAAGCCAATCTGCCCTCTTCTAATACGTCTTCGTCGTCATCTCCTCTCAATTCGCTGTCGCCTACGTCCGATTTGCTTATAGTTATATCGGCTATAGCCATACCGAACATGTAGTACGGAGAGACCTCTAAGCTTAAGCGTCCTTGCGTATTCTCCGCTCCGATGAGAGCTATATCGTAAGAGTGAGTTCCTACCGGCATTATATATTCGGCGGTAAATCTTCTCTCAAAGTCTATCGGATACTGCTCGGAGTTAATCAAAAGAACGGTGTCTTTAGGGATATTAACGCCTCTTAAGATAATCTTTGAACCGTACGTAACGATATTTCGCTTGCTTATAGCGTTTCTGCCAAACGCTTCGTTTAGCAGATACTGCATGACGGCGGCTTCGTTATCGTCTATTAATATGCCCTGCTCTTTTGAGATACGAACTCTCAGTTCGTCTTTAGCCTCTTTTACATCCTCTTTTCTAAGAATAGAGATTGTTTTAGCGGTTGTTTCGTCAAACCTTCCGTCTTTATCGTAAGCTCTCAATACGTAAACCAACTCGTCTCCCGCTTGATAAGTATATTTATCGGGCAGTTTGCCGTCCCATCTTATCCTTGTAAAAGATGTTGGATTTGCGTTAAGTACAGCCAAAGGCTCTATGAAATCCTTATCCGCGCTTCTATAGATAGATATCTCTAATTTGTCTATAAAAGCCGCATAATTTGTCCTGATATAAAAATCCAAACTTTCGCTAAGCTGTCCATTCTCTGCAGAGACAAACGACAAGCTGACGGCATTCAAAGACGTCTCGCCCATGTTGGGGTCTTCGGATATCCATATTAAACCGTTATTTGGAAGCTGAAGCGAATAGGCGCTTGGGTATATCAAAGGAGCTTTGACATTGTCGGCAAACGGACTATTGAGCGCATTAGAATCGTCTTTATCGCCCTCCTCTTCAGGCAAAGAGACTAAAGACGGTTCTGTTTGTATAATAACCGATTTAGGCTCTAAAGGTTGTTCGTCGGCAATGTCGCTGTCTGCCTCGTTATTCAACAGACCATCATCGTCTTTATCGCTCTCAGGCAAAACTAAAGACGGTTCTGTCTGTGCAATAATGACAATATCGCTGTCTGCCTCGTCATTTAATAGACTGTCATCACTCTCAATCAAAGAGATTAAATCAGGTTCTGTCTGTATGATAACCGATTTGGGCTCTAAAGATTGATTGTCCGTCGCTACAATGATGTCATTATCTGCCTCGTTAGCCGCATTCAACGGCATAGAACCTATCAACAAAGCCGCCGCTAAGGCGCTGAGTTTAATACTCTTTCTCATTGTGCACCTCCTTCGGCAGCAGAGGAGCGCATGAGCGTTTCAATGCTCCTTGCTTCGTTTGTCAGTTTCACTCCAAAATCAAACCTTACAGGAATACCCGGAGTTAATCTTCTCAAAAGAGGATTTGCCGTAGTAAAAGTAGAACCTTTAGGCAGCGAACTCTCATCAACTTTCATGATGAAATTCCTGCCTATGCCCCACTCTCCTCCAAGTATATTCAAGAGGTGATATCTTCCGAATTGGTCTGTCGTTATGATGTAACCCTCCACAGTCGCAATTCTAACTCCGGGGATTCCCATCTCTCCAACATCCTGCATACCGTTAGCGTTAGCGTCCACATAAACCGTTCCGAATATCAAACTCTCATCCAGCATAGGATCTCCCGTAACTTCCACTTCGGTTGAAGCTTTGTTGGAGATTGATTCTGTTGCTTTAAAAGCTTCTACGTATGATTTATGCGTTCCTTTTTTAGCTCCCGCTCCTACTCTTAGTACATAAACTACCGTCAATTCGCCGCCGGAGTATATAGCCAAATTCTCTGCATCAAACTCGTGAGAGCTTATAACGGTTGAATTTATACTGCCGTTAGCCGTACTTGATACGATTGAACCCTCTACAAAAGAGAAACCTTTAGGTATAAGGCTATTTAATCTAAATACCGTATCCTGCTCTATATTATTTTCAATCTTAACCGTATATCTTACCAAGTCTCCTACATGTACCCGCTTGGATGACGGAGCAAAATCTACGATAGTGATATTATCGTCAAATACCACTCTTCTAAACACTCTTTCTATAGGAAAGCCGCTGACAATATCGCCATCTATATACGCCGTGATATTTGCGCTGCCCCAATCTTCGCTCATCCAATATATTTTGCATGAGCCGTCGGCTTCCGTTGTGCATTGAATGGTTTGGTATGCGCCCAAAGTGTTATTATCCTCTGAGAGTCTGCCTTTGTCCACTTCAAAGTCAATAACTATACCATTCGTAGCGGTCGAGTTATAGGCGTCTTTCACGATAACCGTTACGGTATAGTAGTCTACGCCGTCCGCCGAAGCGTTTGTGGTATTATCTATATCATGAATAACGTAAATATCCGAATTGTTGGCGTTTGGAATACCCGTTTTAAACATAACGGTAGCATTCTTTCCAACATCGTTGGCATTCACGGGTATATCGTTTACGATAAAGCTTACCGTAACGTTTCCTTGATTTAAAGCGGTCAAATTAGCCGTATAGTTTCCGCCCGTTCCGCCGTTTATCGTAACCTGCTCGCTTCCGTTAATCAGCGCGGAACTGTTTGTGGCGTTATCTACAATATATATAGTAACGCTTAAATTGTCTATAGGATTGGAGTTGCTGTCTCCAATATATACGGTAACTAACGAATTGTTTCCTACTTCTACAGGACTTACGGCTTTGATATAAGAGTTATTATTGGAGCCGTTTACGTCCGGTTTGCCCGAATTGAAATAGACCCATTCGGTATTGTCGCTCGGCACGCTGTCCACCGTAAATGTAAGCGTAGTATTGCCTATATTGGCAGATTTCAATACTGCCGTATAAGTGCCGTTGACGTTTGTCAAAGTTCCCGTATGCCCTGCTGTGCCTCCTACAAATGAGGAGTTGCCCAAACTCGTATAGATAACCACATTATGATTGACCTCTTTGATTGGATTGCCTTTGGCGTCGTTAACGGTTACGGTTACGGTTACATTCTCGTCTGTCGTTATGTTGTGAGAACTTACGGTAATATTTGACGTATTGGAGCTTGGCGCGCCCGTGAAAAACGTTCTTGTTCCCTCAAGCGTTATGTTTTGAACCTGCGCCGTAATAGTTTGAGGATTGTCGGCAAGCACGCTTCTCCATAATACCGAGCAATTGCCGCTGCCTGCGGTGACGCATGAGACGGAAGAACTAACGGAGGTGGAGTTGTCAAGCCAGCTTGTCGCAGGCACATTTAACGTAACCAATGTGGCGTTAATCGGGTTGGAGTGAGCGTCCAACACCTCTACCGTAACGCTATAGTAAGAGACGTTATCTGCCTCTACCGACCTGTCTGCGTTAGGATTAAAATGTATTTGAGAAGTTTGATTTGAGGCTTTTGCCGCAACAAACGTTCTCTCCACTTTCGTGTCGTCGTTGTTATTTAAACCTTTAATGTACGTACTGCCCACGCTTGCGTATATCTGATATGTGCCTGCAATATTGGCTTTTAGCGTAATATTTGCAGAGCATCTGCCTGTGGCATTCATAACGCATGAGTATGAAGCCGCCTCGTTGCCGTGGAAACCGTCCGTAATTAGATCGTTCAAATAAGCGTCTCTCGCAGGCTCATTGTCTCTAAATATTCTAAACGTAACATTTGCGCCCTCATAAGCATTGGAGCTGTTATCCTCTATATAAGCGTTAATATTATAATAGGTACCGCATAAATTTATAGAGTCTTCGCTCTCTTCGCAGACAGGTATATTATCCGGCTGCGAAATGTTATAACTCGTTACCGTAAAGTATGAGTTACCCTCGCCTACATCGCCGTACCTAAATCTCCTTGCCTTATCTTCGTTGGAAGAGTATATAACGCCGCCTTGTCCAGCGATAGTAACATTGACCGGATATTCGCCTACCTTATCGCTTCTCCATGCGACTAAGCAGCCGCCGGTAGCGTTTGTAAGGCATGAGCTGTTGCCTGAAGTAAAACTGCCTGCCGGAAAATCTGTAACGTTATTTAACTCTCCGTAACCTATATAGATATTCATAGTTTGATTAGGGACAGCGTTTCCATGCGTATCGCGCGCAGTTATATTAAGCGTATAATAATTACCGCTGTTTGCGACAACCGTATTTGTAGCTGGGGTTATGACAAGCGTTGAATTATCGGCTGTCGGCACATCCGCTTCAAATACTCTGTACTGAGGAGAGGCTTTGAGAGCTTCCCCGTTTCCTCCGATATTTGTGCTGGCTATAGTCGCATTGATAGAGAAATTACCCGTTTGATTGCTTGTCCATGTAACAAAGCATTGACCTGAAGAGTTAGTTTCGCAGCTATCAGAGTTCAAAACTCCGCCGCTTACCGTAAACTGAATGACAGCTCCGGGCGCGGCTACTCCTCCGTTATCCATCGCCGTTACTTGTGCCGTATAAGAGCCTGTGCCCGCCGTAACGGGACCACCCGGCGTAACTTCAAGCGTAGAGTTAACGGCAGTAGCGTTTGTAGCGATAAACTGCCTTTGCGCTGTGCCTACTTGTCCGGCTGTAATATTTGCGACGATAGTAGGATTGCCGGGCGTATCGCTTTTCCAATAGACGGTGCAAATTCCGCTTGCGGTTACGCATGTAAGAGTTGTACCTTTATTTGTGCCGTTATCAATCCATCCGCCCGTTACGCTAAACGTGATAAGCTCTCCGGTTACATCATGTCCCAAAGCGTCTTGGATACGAGCCACAGCGGTAAAATAGGTAGAATTATCCGCTATTCTTGAAGTCGCAGGCGATACCGTTAGATTTGACATGGTAATATCGGCGGCTCCCTGCACAAAGTCTCTGTATTGGAGCTGACCTATCGTCTGAATTCCCGCAAGAGCGCTCACAGAGAAATTTCCTACCTTATCGCTTACCCATGTAACTGTGCAGTTTCCGTTAGCGTCGGTAGTGCATGCGATAGTTTTAGGCGCGCTCGTGCCGTTATTCAAATAACCCTCCCCGGCGTTAAACGTAACTACCGTTCCCGGTCTGTTATTATGATAAGCGTCTTGTATATTTACTCTTAACGTATAAGCCGAAACGTTATCTGCCGTAACGCCAGAAAAAGGAGTTATCGTAAAGTTAGAGTTTGCAGGATACACAGGTCCTGTTATAAACTCTCTTACCTGCTCGCCGTTTGTTATCAATCCACCGCTTATGGAAGCGTTTATCGTAAAGTTATTTGCGTCAAAGCTTGACCAATAGAGCGTTACGCTTCCGGTAGTGTTATCCACGCCGTAAGATTGAGACGTATATGCTCCGTCTAACAATCCGCCCGTTACGCTGACCAAAACCGAGCCTGCCGTAGGTATATTACTGCCGTCTCTTAGAGTTATCACCGCCGTATATCTATCCGTACCGTTTGCGGTCTTTGGACCCGCTTCTTGTATAACAAGCTGTGAATTTGTAGTGTTGGCGTCTCCCGAGATAAACTCTCTTGTTTGAGGAGAGCCCGATATCGCCGTTCCGTTTGTAAAAGCCGCCGTTACGGTAAATACTCCTTTTTCAGATGGACTGCTCCATAAAAATTCGCAGTATCCCGCAGCGTTTGTGGTACAAACAATGTTTTTTCCGCTTAATGTGCCGTTTGAGAGCGTGCCGTTGGTTACCGCGATATTAAAATTAACGTTAGGTACGGCGTTTGGACCTATATTATCCTTAGCGTACGCTCTTACGGTATAGTAGCCGCCCGCCGAATCCACAGGTCCCGCTCCCGTTACCGTAAGATTGGAAGTATATTGATTTGCGGGCGCGGGAATAAATACCGCCGTTTGGTTAGAACCGCTAATCTCAGGTCCGGTCGCGCTTCCAAAACGAACCGTTATTTTATAACTGCCCGCTATATTGCTCCAGAACGTATTGTCGCTTCTTGCTATGCTTCCCGTAGTTTTATTCTCGCTGTCCGTTTCTACTCCGACAGCTCCGAATCCAGCTCCTGCTATCGCCGGCTCTACGCTGTAAAATACAAGTTGATTAGGTATCGCGTTGCCGAATCTATCTCTTAAGGTAGCATTCATATTAAAACTCTGCCCTACCGTTTTAGGACCGGGCTCCAATAAAAATGTAGAGGTAGTTTCATTGGCTAATCCCGCCGTGAAAGTTCTATCTGCCGGACTGTTTTTGATATGATTTGTAAGCGTGCCTATAGTAGCGTTTATCGTAAAGTCACCCGTAACGGTACTTGTCCATATGACGGAGCATCTGCCGTCTAAGCCGGTTTGGCAAGTTTGAGCGTTAAGCGCGCCGCCGTTTACGCGGAAATTAACCGTTGTACCGCTTATAGGGTTATTGTCTTTATCTTTTATCGCAGCTATAACGGTATAATTCTCCTCTACGCTCACAGACGCAGTTGGAGGATTGAACGTAAGTTCGGAAGTAGTGCTGTTTGGTTGTCCGCTTCTAAATATAGTGCTGGCGTTTTTACTGTTATTTGAATTTCCGCCCACGACAAATCCAAACGTTACGTTTCCTGCCGTAGGCGTAGTAAAGCGCGCGGTATATTTTCCGTTACCCGTTCCATCTTGCGTTACAATGGCGTCGGCAGGATAAAATGTACCGCCCGCGCCGCTTAATCTAACTATCGTAACGCTTTCGTTATTGACAGGGTTATTCTTGTTATCTACCAGCGTTACCGTTACGGTAGAGTTACTGTTTACCTCCACAGACTGCGTTGCCGTGATAGTCGTATTGACATGAGAGATGTCCCAGCCTGCGGATTTGAACTTAGCCCAGTCTGTTTTGCCGACAGATACTCCGTCTCCGATACCCTCCACTTCAAAGCTGAACGTAACGTTTTGCGCTACAGACGTAGAAGCGTTTTGCGTATATGTGCCGTTACCGTGATTTGTTACGCTGCCGATTAAATTAATAGTTGCGAGCGAAGCTGCGGTACCGTTTTCAAAAGTAGCGCCAACCACTACAAATGTTACATTTTCACTGGCTCTGACGTTACTGAGGTTATCCACTAAGTGAACTCTTAAAGTAACGTTCTTTTCTATATCCGTTTCATGAGGAGTTACCGCGAACGTAGTATTTACGTGAGTTAAGTCGACGTCTCCGCTTGTAAATGTTGTCGTATCGTTATTGCTCTCAGGAGCAAGTACGCCGTTTGCGCTAAAGCCAAACGTTACGTTGTGAGCCGTTACGGTGCTGTAAATAACTCTATAATATCCGCCTTTCGGGTCAGAACTGTCCGCAGTATAAGCGATAGAATTATTTGAGCCTGCAGGGACAAAACTGCCGCTGTCGTTTTCTAATACTCTCACGCTCACAGTCGCATTTTTTATAGAGTTATTGTATTCGTCCGCGAGATATACTTTTATCGTAGAGTTAGAGCCTGCCGGAACGACATTTGTAGCGTCTATATAAGAGAGCGTTTTATTATCTAACTTAGGCGGATTAACCGTGAAAAGCACATTCGCGCTCTTATTGCTAATATTGCTGTCCACTCTAAACGTTACGGTATAATTGTCGGATACGTTTGAAGTAAGAGTTGCGCTATACAGTCCGCCTCCCAAGCCCGTAGCGGGAGTCGGAGTAATGATGGCATTTGCGGCGTTTGTAGAGTTTACGTATATTATGACGTTTCTTCCGTCTATGGAGTTATTGTCGTTATCTGCAAGATATACGGTTACTAAAGAGGTATTGCCCGCATTTGTTGAGTTTGGCTCCGCTTTGATGGTAGTATAATTGCCCGTAGCGTTATAATTGGTCGCCAAAAAGCGCGCCGTAGCGTTTTTATACTGTCCCGCAGGGTTTACCGTAACTTGATTTATACTCATGCCTACCGTTACGTTACCTTGCAGTACGCTTGTAAGGTTTACATTATAAGTGCCGTTATTAAAATTGTGAACGTTTGCATTATATAAAACAGGAGAGCCTCCGGTAGTAGTACTTACGGTATAAAGAGCTACTGTGGCATTTGTTACGGGATTATTATATTTATCTACCACTCTTATCCAAGCGGTCGCGTTTTGCGAAACGCCTACATTCGGCGAAGGTATTTGTATCGTGGTATTGGTACTGTTTACATCCGGTTCTTCGGCATAAAATTGATATGCGCCGCCGTTGGCAGACAAAACGCCGTTTACATAGAAGCTTATGGTTCCGTTACCCGTACTATTTGAAGTGAGATTTAAGCTGTATGAACCGTTATGGTGGTCTATAGCTCTTATATTAACGCCATCTGTTACCGTGTGTGTGCCGTTTGAAAGCCGAGAAGCGCCGTTTGTAGATTGAGATGCTATAAACACTGTTACATTGTCGCCGCCGGATGGTATAGTTACATTATTGGCGTCTTTGAGGGTTATCAATACCAAAGAGCTGTTTCCCACTACGTTACTATGAGGGATAACAACTATGCCGGAATAACCCGTATGAACGGACGACGTACTGACGGTAACCGAGCAGTTTACGGTTTGCCCGAATGTCGGCGATACGCTGAACGCTCCGTTTGTTACCGTCTGTTGAACGCCGTCGCAGATCGCCACAAGAGCGTATCTGCTCAGCGGACTTGTGCTTCCGCCTGCCATTGAGACGGAGACGGTGTTATTGTGATCTGCCGCAAGTACGGTAGAAACGCTCACCGCCGTGTTTGTTCCCGTTGAAACGTTTGAAGTAAGAATAGAACTTGCATTCGTATCGGCAATACTCAAATTAAACTGGTCGTTTGCAAAAGCCCTTAAAGTTATATTAGCCGTTACATTGATAGCGGGAGCCACACCGTAAGCAAATGTGCACGCTATATCGGAATCCGCTTTTACGGAAGTAGCCGCTATAGTTACATTGTCGTACCATTTGCCGCCGCTTTGATAACGGCTGAACGTTAAAGGCACATTGGAACTGTCAGTCAAATCCACGCATGTAGTCTCGCTCGTGATAATGCCCAAATTCTGAGGCTTATCTACCGTGATAGAGACAGGAGAGTTTGCCGTATTTATCCTGTGCGTTTTCCCTATCGGTTCGTCCGTTACCACGTCAGGAGCGTCTGTAGATATCACGGCTGAAGCTGAAGACGGAGACGTTGTATGCATGTTGGTCATAGTGAAAGTCAAATTGCCGCTGTTGCCCGAAGTGCCTACGGTTTTGAGAGCAAGTTTTATCTGTCTGTCCACTACATATACTTGATAATCCTCAACCTCTCCGTCCAATACCCAAGGATCGGCAGCATTTGTGCTGGCATTGGCTGTCGCCGTAAGCCCCGCAGAGGTGCTGTATCTTGCTCTTATGATACTGTTAGCGCCGGGAGCCGCTGTGAGCGCTCCCGTGAAAGTTATATAATTTCCGCTGCCAGTCAAATCCGCCGCGCCCAAAGAACTCCAAGAGACTGAAGTCTGAGGAGTTTGAAAAACGCTGAGTTTAGCGTCGCTCTTCTTAGAACCGTTGATATTGGCTCTAAAATTGTAATTTCTATTTTGTACAAAACCTCTCTGCTGCACAGGAACATATCTGCCGTTTAAAAGAACGTAAAGTCCGTCGTCATAACTGTCGCTGTCTGCCGTCTGGCTTTGTATGGAAGCCGCGTCTGTGCTGACGTTTGCGCCAAGATACGCTCTCAAGCTGTTGCCGGTAGTTTTTATGGCGGTATTGTGCAAAACTTCATTGATATTGGAGTCGCTTCTGTCCGAAGCGGTAGAAAAAGCGAAGTCAGCGCGCGAAACGGCTAAGCTTGTAGTTACATGGACTCTTGAGTAATAGTTGGCGACGCCCGCTATACCGTTTGCCGCGCCATCTACGCCGTCCGCTCTCGCGCCGTAGCATGTACGATTTTGCGAGCTTCCTGTGGTATCGTCGTTTGTAAAATCCGTGCAGTAGTTATATACGGTGTTAATTTTGCTGTCTCTGTCTGTGAACGTCCCTCCCGAAGCCCATGTCTGAGCCGCATGTATGCCGTTTATAGACGGCTGTTTGACGCGGATATAAAAGTCCGCGTTGTTTGAATTGTTTATTATAAAAGAGTAAGTTCCGTCAGTAGCGGTAGTCGCGGTACTGAGCAGGCTGCCTGCCGCGCTGTAGAGCTGTACCGTCAAACCGCTTATGCCCGCTTCGCTGCCGCTTATCACGCCGTCTCCGTCGGCATCGTTATATACGGTGCCTCTAACAATAGGGGCGACTTGGCAGGACGCCAAATCGTACGGGCTGCTGCCGGGCAGGTCTGTTCTAACCGTCGCTACGGCTCCCGTGAGCGGATCTAAGGAGTATAAATCATCGCTGCGCGTAAAATAGAGTTTACCGTTTAAAAATGCCATTCCCCATATGCCTGAGTACGAACTGGCGCTGCTTAAAATGATACCGGTTTTGATAGCGGTACCATACCATGGCGTGGGTAAAAAGTTGCCGTTTTGATCTTTCATATTGATGCGTATCAAAGAGTAAGAAGTGCCGCTGTACCTCGCCAGTATATACGCATTTCCATCCGCGTCTATCGCCATATCGGAAGCTACGGCGTATGATATGCCGGGAGTTATAACCGGACTTACACGGCGATTGGCTGTGCCATAAGGAGGGCTATATACGCCTATCCTGAAAGAGCCCGTAGAGCTGGTGCTGGTGCCGGTATAAGCGTCATCGTTACTTGCCGCGCCCGTGATATATATCTCTGCGGTCAGCTGATTTATTTCGCCGCCGTTTGTAAGGCTGGTGCCAAGAAAATCGGAACTTAAGCCTGAGTTTGTCCATGACGTCGCGCCGGAGTCAGAATAGTATATTGTGCCGCCGCCATAATTCCAGTAGCGCATTCTAAGCATGTTCATATTTCCCGCAACCGGTCCTAATGCTATAGTAGCCGCACCATAACCGACATCTTGGGTATTTATTGCGCCGTTAGCTGGATTAAATGACATGATACTGCTGCCGGAAATGTATAGATAATTGCAATTCCAAGTAGCCGCATAAGCGCTTGTACTCAAAACTGCCGCGCCTATGAAACTAAGAGTGATTTTTTTCAAACAACCGATAGAAAACAATGTTCTTTTCGGAAAACCGCTAAACAGTGCGCTTTTTAGAAAACAACTGATGGAAAACGATGTTTTTTTCAAAAAACCGCTAAACAATACTTTTTTAAAAAAATAGCCGATAGAAAACGGATATGACTTTAGCTCTGACATTTGTATAACCCCTCGTTTAACTGCGGTACAAAAATAAGCTTAATCCGTCCATCTACTGTAAAAAACGCCGTTTTGATTAAAAAACGCTCTATTTTACACGGCACGGACAAAGATTAAGACTAAATTAGCAATATTATCATTTATTTTATAAAATTTGATTTAATTCATTCAAAAAACTTTTATGAGCATTTTAGCGCGCGCAAATCTTTAATAAAAATACTCCTCTAAACGTTTGTCTATATAAATGGTAGGGATTAAATATTCCCCTTTAAAAAATTTTTACAAGATTTTCACGCATGCAGACTTTTTCCGTCATCGCGCCCCTCCCCATTCCGTCATTGCCTCACTCTCCGTCATCGCGCCCCTCCCCATTCCGTCATTGCGAGCGAAGCGTGGCAATCCATCTTCCTCTCTCATTACGCCTCTCCCATTCCATCATTACGCCCCCCATTCCGTCATTGCGAGCGAAGCGACTGACGAAGCAATCCGGAGGAATTATTAATATAGATAAAATAAAACGGTTAATGCTTTTATCCATTAAATAAGATAAGATTTTTAGCATTTATCCAACGCCCGCAGTAACAAAGGCTTTTTCAAGCCCCTTGCCGTAGAAAGCGTCAGCAGTAACAAAAGGAGTAGTAAAAATGAAATTGAAAAATGACGAAACGAAATTTGAGCGGGCTTTGAGTAACAAAAAATGAAATTAACTGCGTAATAATCATCAGCGCATTTTTAACAAAAGGCTTTTTTAAGGAGGCATAAAAACAGAAATCCCGACAGCGGCGAACCGTCCGTCGGGATAAGAAGTTTAACTCAGATTAGAAAGTATATTTAAGTTCTAACTGAATTTCGCTGTTCTCAGCAACATCCAAATCAAGATATGAGTAGTATAACTCTACATTGAATTTAGGAGCAAGCTGATAAGAGACAAGTCCGTAAATCTCGCTGATATCTACTGCGCCAATTAAATCAGCAGCGCCATAACCAAGCTCAACGCCTGCTTTGCCGAATGTCGCACCGCCTTTTACAAAGTATGTAGGCGTGTCAGGTATATTTGTTGTTGCATAATAGAGCTGCTGACCAAATTTGATAAAGCCGTCGTTATCGTCGTCAAGCGCGTAGACAGGCTGATCTTTATCTGTCTTGGTGTAGCCTGCGGTTACGAAGAATTGATCATTTTTGTATCCGCCCTCAATACCGTAGAATATACCAGACTCATCAGCATATAAAGGAGAGTCTTCATGAGTTGCTAAGTAGTTTACTTGAGCTCTTGCGTTGAAACCGTTTAACTCAAAAGCCGCATTTGCATATACTGTGTAGTCTATGATTTTCTCTAAACTTGCACCCCAGAATTGCAAATCAACAGGACCTATTTTACCGATAGCTCCTACAGCATATAGATTCTCATGTCCTACATCGTTGCCAAGATTACTCAATAAGTTTGTATCAAGGAAACCGTTTGTCTGCAAATACAATGCACCCGCAAATGTCCAATCTTTTACGCCTGAGTACAACGCTACTACGCCGTTGCCTCTGTCGCCGTTAAAACCTGACTCAGCCCATGGAGCAGGAATAGTATATTTACCTGCAATGATAGCTAAGTCTTGAATACCCGTGTACAAGAAATAATATTTATCAAAGTAAAATGATCCGCTTCCGCCTACAACGCCAATTCCTAAATCGCCTGTTGGAGCGCTTGCTAAAGTGTCAGGATTGTTATATCCGTCTGTAGCCAAAGTCGTACCAAAAGCCAATCCGTCGGCTACGGGAGCTACTATATTTAACTCGCCTGAAACTCTGATGGCTTCACCTGTTACATCGTCAGCGCCTGTTACGCTTACAGTGTTATGCGTATATCTTAATCTTGCAAAACCGCTTACGTCAACGCCTTTGATAGCCTCTTCCAATGGAGTCGCGCTTGCGAATGAGCCTAAAGCACCTACCGCTACTATCGCGGCTAAACTTAACTTAGTCAATTTCATTTTTGCTCCTTAAGCATAAAATTATAAGCAGTATTATAAGTTTATGTAACTTTATTTTTTATAAAAATCTGTCATTTAAATTACAATTTTTAAAATATTTTGAGTTTGCGGATAATTTTTGTCTGCTTTAAATATGGTAAAGTTGTCGTTTTTTTAATTATTTTATTTTAGTTTGTCTATTAACGCTTCGCATTGCTGGATTGCCGCGCTCCCGTTAGTCGCTCGCAATGACGGGGTGGTGTTTGCTCGCAATGACAGGGGGGGGGAATGTGCAATGTCATGGTGCGGATTGCCGCGCTCGCAATGACATATTCCTTCGTCATTGCGAGGAAGGAGCGAAGCGACTGACGAAGCAATCCAGACCTAAACCGCGCCAACCGTATCAATGAGAGGACAAGAGTATGATTTCTATCCTTTTAAGCTGTTCTATATGTTTATAACTTCATCAAACTAATCGTGTAACCAAGAGGACGAAGCGCCTTTATAAGCGTATCTATCTGCGGCGTGCTCTGGAAACTCTCAAGCCTTGCTATAGCAGGCTGTTTCAGTCCGCTTAAGAGTGCAAGTTCTCGCTGTGATAATCCTTTTTTCTTTCGCAATTCAATCATTTTTCCTATAAGCTCTACCTCAAAATCAATCTTTTCACGCTCTATCAAGCTGACGCGGTTTTCATCAGACATATACTCTGAAAAAGTTGTAACTTTTTTAGTATTCATTGTTTTCTTTCCTTTTCAAAAAGTTTTTTAAATTGTTTTGTGCCTTATTTAACTCTCTAACAGGTGTTTTTTGCGTCTTTTTTATGAAGTGGTGCAGTAATATATATCTGTTATCTTTCCAATAAAAGAAAAATATTCTATTCCGCAATGGACGCAGCTCCCATATATCATCTTTTATATGCTTCACAATCGGCTGTCCGACTTTTGTTCCGTGTTTAGCAAGAACGCCTATATATACCAGTATCTTTTCTCTATTGATACGCTCTGTTTTGCTTGTTGCCGCTCTTTCGCCCAACTCATCAAGCATTTCAACGATTTCGGATTTGCCGTTTTCGTCATAATAAAACTCTACTTCGTACACTGTTGCTTTTCCAAATTTTAATTATCTTTTATGATAACATATTTGTTATCATTTGTCAATGTGATTTTTATTTACCGTGCGAACTGCAAAAACGCTCAAATACCAAATCTCACGCTTGGCGGCGGCTTGAGAAATGATTAAATAGGCAAATGGAGGTATTATGCTTCCGCAGCAAGCGAAGAGCGTTAGTGCATGGAAACAGCGGGAGTTTTATTTCGAACTTCGCTCCTCGCAATGACGGAGGGGGTCGGCTTGCAATGACGGTATTTGGATTTTCGCCAGCTCGCAATGACGGGAAAAGAATTATTGCAAAAAAGTGATTTTTGATACGGCAGTTATCATATAATGACACAAAATGAGTACGCGAAAGCTCTTTTATAGATTTTTTGATATATTCTGCTTATAAAATTCTATCAATTCTTGTTTGTTCATTTTTCCATTAGCGACATTCATTATTACATCATACAACTCTTTGCCGCCGCAATTGGGAGAGTAACCGTTTATATCTAAAAATACCAGAGCCGCAGTCAATGCCGTTCTTTTATTTCCGTCCACAAACGGGTGATTTTGGCAAAGGTGATATGTATAAGCCGCCGCCATTTCAGGTATTGTTTTGTGAAGATACTTACCGTCAAAACTTGCTTGCGGCATATATATTGCCGAACTAAGCAGATTTATATCTCTTACGCCGTATGTTCCGCCGTAATTTCTTATTTGGTCTTCAAGTATCATTAAAACATCAGACATATTCAAAAATCTTATCATGACTTTGCCAAATCCTGCAATATCTTGCCGTGTCTTTTGTTTATTTTTTCCAAAGACTTCAAGATATCAAGCTCTTGAGTTTCTGAATATTGCGGGGAGAGAATTATATTTTTTCCGTCGGTAGAGAGCTTAAATGTGGTATCACCGTTGATATTCAGCATTTCCATAATCGGCTTGTCTATCACAATAGCCGAACTGTTTCCGTGTTGTATAAGCTTTTTAAACATTTGTTCCTCCATTATTATTTCGTCCATTATTGTATACACATTATGTATATTTGTCAAGTCATTTCTTCCATCATTGCACTCCTCTTTGTCGCTGCAAGTGTCCCATTTCCGTCATTGCGAGGAAGGAGCGAAGCGACAAAGCAATCCATATTCCTCCGTCATTGCGAGGAAGGAGCGAAGCGACTGACGAAGCAATCCAGAAAAACCGTCAAAAGAGATAATATAAAGGTATTTGATACAATCTTTCAAATTATTTTGTTTTAGTTTGTCTATTAACGCTTCGCGTTGCTGGATTGCCGCGCTCGCGCCCGTCGCTCGCAATGACGGAGAGAGGCGTGTTTGCTCGCAATGACGGAAGTGGGGGTGTTAGGGGAGTGTCGGCTTGCAATGACGGGAGAAGTGGCGTGCGTGGTTTGGAAACGGCGGGTTTTTTCGCAATGACGGAAAAGGCGCATGTCGGATTTACGGATTTGGAAAGTTTTACACGCTTACATGTAAACATTTTGTCGGTTTTTATCTTTGGATTTTGCATATGGATTGCCGCGTTTGCAATGACAACCTAATAAAACGGTACAACTTATGTTCCTTGCCTCTTTCTTGCTTGACGAAGCAAAGAGTGCCGCAAAGACTTCAGGCTTTGCAAAACAGTAAGCAATAAAAATTATCTATTTTATAAGCTTTAGAAAATAATTTGTACGTTATTTAAACAGTTCGCTGTGTGTGCCTATACGAACAGCGGTGAGTATGAGTAAATCTTTATCTTTTGTGTATATTAAGACTAAATCGGGCTTTATATGGCAGTCTCTAAAATCTGCCATTTTACCTTTTAGGGCGTGGTCTTTGTGTTTAGCTTCGAGAGGTTCGTCATCGGCAAGTTTATTTATCACAATATCGGTAAAGTCTTTATCTTTATCTTGCAACTTTGCATATGCTTTATCAAAAGCTTTTGAGGTTGTTATAACATAAGAAGCCAACTAAAAATCCGTTGCTTTTCTATACTCTTCCATACTTGTATAAGTTTTGAGAGTTCCGTTTTTATGACGGGCTTTAATCTCCTTTATCTCTTCAAGTATTTCATTTTTGTCAATAGGTTCATCTTCTCTTATAAACTCATAAGGTTTTTTAAGTTTTTTATTTATCTCTTTCAATATCGTAATAAAGCTGCTATCTGCATTAGTAATAGTTACAATCATTGTCTCTCCTTACTTGGTAGTTTTTATTTTGCAATTATAACATATTCGGATTATTCTGTTGTCTTACTTGATTTACATATCCTTTTGCGGTTTAATTTAGCCTATTCTGCCATTATCGTAATTTTCTTTTTCATTTTTTCCTCTATCGGCTTAATATTAAACAGCGCAATCGTCAGATATTTGCAATCCGTATCATCGTGTAAAACAGCGGCGTTATTTATGAAAAGTTCAAAGGATCCATGTCCGCTTGTACAAACGGATTTCGCGTAAGCGCGGCGGCGTATAAAAGCGGCTTAACGTTATCACATCTAAGAAGTACAAAACAGCGGTGTTTGCCCGCGATTTTAGATATATCGCAAACGCCTGCCCCCACTATTTCCACACTGGCGTTTTCTCTTAGGATTTGCACGGTTTTATCCGTAATCTCTTTCGCTTTTGCTTCGTTTTTGTGGGATATCAAAAGCCGCATTAGTTTTTTAAAAGGCGGATACAGCCCCTTTCTAACGGTTTTTTCATACTCTAAAAACGAATCGTAATTATTCAAATATTTCTTGAAAAAATCGCAGTTTTTGCTCTGTATAAAGACTTTTCCGCTCTCTTTGCGTCCGCTTCGTCCGGCTATCTGCACTGCAAGAGAGAGAGCGTGCTCGCGCGCTTTGAAGTCGTTCATAGCAAGCAGAGAATCTATGCCCATAATGACAGAAAGTCCGACATTGTGGTAATCATGCCCCTTGCTAAGCATTTGCGTGCCGACCAAAATATCAATTTCGCGCGATTGGAAGCTTTTCAAAATTTTATTTAACTTTGCGTCTGTCGTGATTTCATCTCTGTCAAATTTTTCAATCCTGTAAGAGTTAAAAATCACGCGCAGCCTGTCCATGACTTCCGCCGTGCCAAGCCGTACAGCCTCCATAATTTCGCTGCCGCATTTGGGGCAGGCTTTTGGTATGCGTTCGGTAAAGCCGCAGTAGTGGCATTTGAGCGCGTTTATATTTTTGTGAAGGCTCATAGAAACGGCGCAGAACGGACACTCTACATTTTTGCCGCATGCTTTACATGTAACGTATTTGAAATGCGCGCGCGTGGGCAAAAAAACGATTATCTGCCGCCCAGAAGCCAAAGCCGTTTCAATCTCGCACAGCATTTTCGGCGAAATGTCATTATGCGCATTTTCGTAAATTATCTCTTTGTCGGTTTTGAAAAATGTGCCTTTTAGCCTGAAATACGGCATTTTAAGCGCAGTTTGGAGACTCGGCGTAGCGCTTCCCAAAACTACCTTTATGCCCTCTTTCGCGCCTATTGCAAGGCTCATATCTCTTGCGTTGTAGCGCGGCGCGGAGTTTGATTTGTAGCTTTCGTCATGCTCTTCGTCCACGATAATCAATCCCGTATCGTAAAGCGGTAAAAACAGAGCCGAACGCGCGCCTATCACAACTCTTATCCTGCCCTCATGTATAGCGCGCAGGATTTCGGACTTTCTTTTTTTTGTAAGTTTTGAATGCCAAACAGCCGTCAAATCGCCGAAAAACACCCTTAAACGCGCTTCAAGCTGCATGGTAAGTCCGATTTCGGGCAGTAAAAAAACGGCGTTTTTGCCTTGAGAAAGCGTATCGCATATAAGCGCGATATATATTTCGCTTTTGCCGCTTCCCGTATCGCCGAATATCAGCGAACGTTCATTTGAGCGGACAAATTCAAACGCTTTTTGCTGCTGGGCTGAAAGTTTCGGCGCGGGGAGGGTAAGCTTTTCAAAAACGCGCTTTTCGCTCTCATGAGGCGTAAAAAGCCCCAAAGCAAGCCCTAAAGACGAGCTGTAGTATTCGGAGATAAATTTTGCTCTTCGGATTTGGTCGGCGGTAAAGAAACGCGTTGTTATATCGTTTATGGATTGACATTCAAAAGGCGGCTCTTCCGCGTCCTGCATGACAACGCCTAAACACTCTTTTGTTTTCAGCAAAACTTTAATAACGCGCCCGATTTGGATCTGTTCGCAAGCGCGGTATATCAAAAGCTCAAGCGGCGAGCCAAGAAGAGCCGTTTTGTAATAAAACACTTACTGTGCCAGTCTATCGCAATTTATCGCAAAGGTTCCGTGCCATTATGGCTTCATCAGTATCGCCCTCATTAAAACCGACGCAGGTAAAAATACCTGTCGTATTACTGTAGTCAAATTCTACCGCCGTACCATCTATAGTTAATGTATATTCTTTGCCAACTCCATTGCCTTCTTTTTTGGTAGTCCATCCATTATTTGAATTTGCAGCTTTTTCTTTAATCGGATAATCAAGTACACCATCAAAGAGCATATCATCCCCAGTATTTTTCTCCAGTGGCGGAAAAGTTGCATCACCTTTTAAAAGATTTTCACTTCTTGTAGTAATAATGGAGCTTCGTATGACAGATACATCATTCATACCTCTTGTCATTTGCGCATCTGTTCTTGTAACATTGAGTTTAGGAATAGCAATAGAAGCCAAAATACCCAAAACAACTATGACAAATACAAGTTCAATCATTGTAAAAGCTTTTCTTTTCATAAAAACCCCTTCATCATAACAAAAAAGGCGGAACGTCATCCTAAAACAACGTACCGCCTTGTATTACTCTTAAACAATATATCAGAGAAATACTATCTAACCACTCTGCTTCCGCCAAAAGTTAATGCGCCACCATTATTGGTGAGATATCCGGCAACCTTTGGATCAATCAAAACATCAGCACAAACTTGATGACCACCATTATTGGCAGCGAATGTTATAGTTCCGGTTGCAAGTGTAGGTGTAATTTGTATACAATTAACGGCATTAGTCCCCGATCTAACTTGAAAATTTACTACTTCACCAGTAGCAAAATCTGCATTTGTATTGTCAAAATTAATAACATTTGTCATATCTTTAACCTTACCAAAAGTAGCTTGTGAGGTATAATATGTACCAAAGTCATTTATTATAGTTGCAAAGTTCGCAAGCGCTCTTGTAACTTCGGCGTCATCTCTCGTAGCTGCCAATCTTGGAATTGCTACAGCCGCCAAAATACCCAGAATAACGATCACAAAGATCAACTCAATCATAGTAAAACCGCGTCTCATGGGAGACTCCTTAAAATGAATTTGTCAATACATTTATTGACATACGGAAATTCTACTCTTTTAATCTTATAAAAATCTAAAACAGCTCAAGCTCTATCTTCTCCGACACTTCTCTTATCGCTTTTTCGTTTTCAAATTTATCATGGCACTCTTGTATAAAAGCGGCTAAAATATCCTTTATCTCAAGGCTGTTTTTATTTTTAAAAAGCCTCTCAATCTCTTCGGAAAAAAAACGCGCAAACTCGTCTTCCAAAGTAATGTCAAAGCTTTTAGCGGAGATGGATATGGTGATTTTTTTCATATATTAAGAACGGATTCTATCTTCTCCAAAAGCTCATCAGTCTCTAAACTTTTGGCTTTTATGTCGTTTTGGAGTTTAACTATGAGTTCGTTTTTTTCAAAAAGTTCGGCTTTGAGGCTCTCAAGCTCCTCTTTTAAAGCGTCGTTTTGCATCTCAAGCGCGTTAAACTTCACTATCAGCTTTTCTACTCTATCTCTTAGAATAGCGGAAATTTTATTGTCCTCGCTCATCAAACTCCTTGTTTTATAATGTTAGGGTATAATTGTAACAAAAATCATTTAAAAAAGTATATATTATAGTAATAAGGAAAAATTTTGGGGAAATTTGAACTCATATCGTCATATCAGCCGGCAGGCGACCAGCCTCAGGCTATAGATAAACTAAGCGCGTCTATTAAATCTCGCAATCGTTATCAAACGCTCATAGGCGTTACGGGCAGCGGAAAAACATACACTATGGCAAATATCATACAAAAGCTGCAAATGCCGACTCTTATAATGACGCACAATAAAACTTTAGCCGCGCAGTTATACAGCGAATTTAAAGGCTTTTTTCCAAAAAACCATGTGGAGTATTTTATAAGTTACTATGACTATTATCAGCCCGAAGCTTATATCCCAAGACAGGATCTGTTTATAGAAAAGGACAGCTCCATAAACGAAGAGCTTGAGAGACTGCGGCTTTCTGCAACCGCGTCACTTTTAAGTTTTGACGATGTGATATGCGTGGCATCCGTGTCGGCAAATTACGGTCTTGGCAATCCAAACGAATATAAAAGCATGGTAGAAGTGATAGAAAAAGGCAGTATTGTACATCAAAAAACGCTGCTTTTAAAACTCGTGGATATGGGATATAAGCGCAATGACAACTACTTTGACAGAGGCAATTTCAGAGTCATGGGAGACGCTGTGGATATATACCCCGCGTACAGCGAAGAGGAAGCCGTGAGGATAGAATTTTTCGGCGACGAAGCGGAAGAGATTATCTACTTTGACCCGCTTACAAATGATAAATTAAGGAGCGCAAATAAGATAATCCTCTACGCCGCAAATCAATTTATAGTAGGCGGGGAGAGGCTAAAAACCGCCGTGAAAGAGATAAAGGAGGATTTGGCGGCGAGGCTTGCGTTTTTTGAACATGAGAATAAATTGGTAGAGTATCAGCGTTTAAAACAGAGGGTAGAGTTTGATTTGGAGATGATAGAAGCTACGGGAATGTGCAAAGGGATAGAGAATTATGCAAGACATTTGACGGGCAAAAGAGCCGGAGAAACGCCGTATTCATTATTTGATTATTATGAAGCGATAGGCAAAGAATATCTTGTCATCGTGGACGAATCACATGTGAGTCTGCCGCAGTTTCGCGGTATGTTTGCGGGTGATAGAAGCCGCAAAGAGGTGCTTGTGGAGTATGGATTCAGACTGCCGAGCGCATTGGACAACCGTCCTTTGATGTTTGACGAGTTTATAAACAAAGCTCCCGCTTATCTTTTCGTCTCGGCAACGCCCGCCGCGCTTGAACTTGAACTCTCACATGAAAATATCGCCGAACAGGTTGTAAGACCTACCGGTTTACTTGACCCTACGATAGAGATAAAACCAAGCGGCAATCAAGTGGAAACTTTGTTTGACGAGATAAAAAAAGTAATAGCGCGAAACGAGCGCGTTCTTGTAACGACATTGACGAAAAAAATGGCGGAAGAGTTGACGCGCTACTATGCCGAACTCGGACTAAAGATAAAGTACATGCACTCCGATATAGACGCCATTGAACGCAATCAACTAATAAGAGGGCTAAGGCTCGGCGAATTTGACGTTCTTGTAGGAATAAACCTTTTAAGAGAGGGGCTTGACTTGCCGGAAGTTTCACTCATAGGCGTTTTGGACGCGGACAAAGAGGGATTTTTAAGAAGCGAAACAAGCCTTATACAGACTATGGGAAGAGCGGCAAGAAACGAGAACGGCAAAGTCATACTTTTCGCAAATAAAATCACCGCTTCAATGCAAAAAGCGATTGATATAACGACTAACAGGCGCAAAAAACAGGAGGAGTTTAACGCTTTGCACGGCATCACGCCAAAGACGGTTATAAGAAAATTAGATGAAAATCTGCACGCGGAAAATATAGACGAACTTGCCTTAAAAAAGAAAAAAACCGATAAACTCCCCGCATCCCAAAGGCGCGAAATAGTAAAAGAATTGACGAAAAAAATGCACGAAGCGGCAAAAACTTTGGAGTTTGAAAAAGCGGCAAAACTGCGCGATGAGATAATGAAACTGCGCGGGCTGTGATTTGGGCTTGCGATGAGATTTTCCCATGTCATTGCGAACGAAGCAATCCCTTAATTCCTCCGCTATTACTCCATGCGTCATTATAAGGAATGCCCCACTATTCCGTCATTGCGAGGAGTGCGAAGCACGACGAAGCAATCCACGCCTCCTCCGTCATTGCGAGGAGCGTTAGCTACGAAGCAATCCAGAAAAACCGTCAAAAGAGATAATATAAAGGTATTTGATACAATCTTTCAAATTATTTTGTTTTAGTTTGTCTATTAACGCTTCGCATTGCTGGATTGCCGCGCTCCCGCTGGTCGCTCGCAATGACAACATCTCCCTCCGTAATGACAAGGAGCTTTAGCTACGAAGCAATCCACGCCTTTTCCGTCATTGCGAGGAAAGAGCGTCAGCGACTGACGAAGCAATCCAGAGGAATTAAAAATATAGATAAAATAAAAACAGTTAGTATTTTTGTTTTTACATGTGAATTAAGTTTAAAGTTTTCGCGTTGCTGGATTGCCGCGCTCCCGTTGGTCGCTCGCAATGACGGAAAAGAAAGGGTCAGCTCGCAATGACGGAGTGGCGGCAGTTTGTTTTTCACGATGACGCAGGATAAGACGGTTTGCAATGACGGAGGGGGCGCGATATAATGCGGCGTTAAAAAACGGCGGTTTTTAGTTTAATGTAGCCGCATAAAAAAATATTTAAAGCTAAACAAACCGCATTTTAATGTCTAAAAGCAATAATTATGTTATTTTTTAAAAGTGAGAAAATAGTTGTTTTGAGGCTGTTTTGACAGCATTTTTTTGCGCTTCTACATTTAAACCCATATTTGCAAATAATCATGTGCGTAAAAAAATCTAAATTCGGATAATTTGAAAAGATTAATCCCCCGATAAAGGGGGATTTTGAAAACTTTAGAAGTTGTATTGCGCTTGGAAACGAATCTCATCGTTGGTATCAGAAGCTGCTTTTCCCGGCTTGCCTGGTCTTGTGTCATTATCAAGATCCAAATGCGAGTAGTATAACTCAAGCCCGAAATTTTTAGCATATTTATACGTAACTGTACCGTAAGCTTCGCTGTAGTCTTGGTCGGTAACGCCCAAATCCGCTACGCCGTAGCCAAGCTCAAAGCCGACTTTATCAAAAGTCGCGCCGCCTTTTAAAAATGCCGTGCCAACGTCTCTGATATTGGTAGTTCTATAATAGAGTTGTTTACCAAATTTGATAATACCGTCCGCATCCGCGTCAAGCGTGTAGATAGGCTGCTCTTTGTCGCTCGCCGTATAGCCTGCGGTTACGGCGAATTGTTGATTTTTATATCCGCCCTCAACGCCGACAAATATACCTGCGTCGTCAATAGCTCCGCCTACGCCTGCCACTTGGTCTGCAAGTTTAACATAGCTTGCTTGAGCTTTTGCGTTAAAGCCGCTTATGGCAACTTTCGCTTCGCCAAAAACAGCCGCGTCAGCTAAATGCTCATAATTTGCCGCCCAAACTTGCAAGCCGACAGGTCCCACTTTGCCGATAGCCGCTAAAGCGTATAAGTTTTGATAACTGTCAAGATTGCCTAAACCCGTCGTAGCGTAACCATTTAAAGCGTTTGTCTGCAAATATGCCGCACCCGCTACCGTCCAATCGGAATTGATGGAGTACAGAGCTAAAACGCCGTTGCCGCGAGAGCCTGAAATAGCGGCTGACTGCGTCCATGGAGTAGGTATCTCTATCTTACCAGCTTTAACGTTCAAACCGCCTGCGCCATACTGAAAAAAGTATTTGTCAAACGTAAAAGTACTTTCGCCCAAATCGCCTGCCGGTTTACTCGCTTCGGATTCACCCTTGTTCCATACGTCTGTTACGAGAGACGTACCAAACTTCAAGCCGTCCGCTATAGGCGAGATTAACTGCAAATAACCCGAAAAACGGTGAGCGTCCACGCCTTTGTTGCCGCTTGAAACTGGAGTGGCAAAATCAGATTGGGAATGATATCTGTATCTTGCCTGACCGCTTACCTCAACGCCCTTGATAGCATCTTCAAGAGGCGCCGCGCTTAAAGAACTAAGCGCACCTGCCGCGATAATCGCGGCTAAACTCAATCTTACAAACTTCATAAATTGCTCCTTTTGCTATTTTAAAGTATGCGGGAATTATAGCAGGATATGATTACGAAAACATAACGAAAGAATATTGATTTTACAATAAAAGGATAGTTAAAAGATAGATTTACTCTACATTCATAGTATTTAAACTGGAAATAAGGAAAGGAACGCGCAAATAATCTATAAGGGGGTAAGCGCTGCGTCCCTTTCATTTTTCCGCAAAAGGAGCTAAATAAAAAGTCAAAAAGCAGTATAGGGTTAAATGGTAAATGAGCGGTAAATTGAGCGGTATAATGAAATTGCCCGTTTGGTTATAAACAATTAAAACGCCGTTTTGTGGCTTTACATGTGGATTGCCGCGCAAACTTCGTTTGCTCGCAATGACGGGGGGGTGAGATTTTCGTCCGCGCGCAATGACAGAAACAGTATGATGGTTATAATAAAAAGTCGTTTTTTGTGATAAAAGGGTGTGGATTGCCGCGCTTACGCTCGCAATGACATATTCCTCCGTCATTACCTCATCCTCCGTCATTGCGAGGAAGCGTAAGCTGACGAAGCAATCCAGAAAAACCGTCAAAAGAGATAATATAAGGTATTTGATACAATCTTTCAAATTATTTTGTTTTAGTTTGTCTATTAACGCTTCGCGTTGCTGGATTGCCACGCAAACTTCGTTTGCTCGCAATGACGGAGGGGAGGCATTCCTCGCAATGACGGAGGGGGCGGATATTTTCGCCATGACGTGGAAGGTCGGCGCGCAATGATGGAAAAAAAGGGGGAAGCTGCAATGACAGAGGGTATTTCCTTGTAATGACGGAAGGAGGGTTTACAATGACAGGATTGATTTTTACTCTTGGGTTTTACATGCAGGGATATTTAATCGTTGAAAACGTTTTAACATTTGGCGGCAGATAGAGTAACGCCTCCATGCAAGAGGCGTTGTTGATTTTACAATTCATGCTCTTTTTTGTATTTTACGATAAGCGCATAAGCTTCGTCTTTCAGGCGAAGTTTCTCTTTTTTCAGGGTTTCAAGCTCTAAATGCTCCAGATACTCCCTGCCCTCTTCCACGTCTAAGATTTTTTGGTCTAAGTCGTTGTGCTTTTCAAAAATCTTAGCAAAATGCGCGTCTTCTTGTTTTAATTTTGTGATAATGTCGCGGTACTCGTGTAACATAGCGATTCTCCTTATAAAAATTTTTTTATTTTAACGATTTTGTCATTAAAATCTTATGAACGATAGTCGGCGTTGATGCTTACGTACTCATGTCCCAAATCGCACCCGTACGCCGTATAACTTTTATCTCCCGCTCCCAAATCGCAGGTGATTTTAAAACTCTCTTTTTTCATCACGCGCGCTGCCAAACTCTCAATCTCCGCACTCATCTCTTTTTGAGAGGGCGAATATACAAGCACGTCGTCATACTTTATATACAATCTCTCTTCGTCACAGATAACGCCGCTGGCTCCTATCGTAGAAGCTATGCGCCCCCAATTCGGGTCTTCGCCAAAAAGCGCGGTTTTTACCAAAAGCGAATTGCTTAAAGCTTTAGCCGCACTCTTGGCGTCCTGTAAAGTAACGGCGTTTTTCACTTCAAACGCAACGACTTTTTTGCTTCCTTCGCCGTCTTTTACAATTAAAAGCGATATCTCTTTTGTCAAAAGTTTCAAAGCCTGCGTAAAGGCTTCTTTGTGCCAAACGCCGCTTTTACCCGAACTGATAAGCATTAGGGTATCGTTCGTAGAGGTATCGCCGTCCACGCTTATAGCGTTAAAACTCTCCTCAGCGGCTTCGTTTAAAAGATTAATTATCTCATCTTGGGGCGTTAAAGCGTCTGTGGCTATAAAACAGAGCATTGTCGCAAGAGAAGGACATATCATACCGGCGCCCTTTGCTATCGCGGCTATATGAAAACTGCCGCCCTCTTTCAAATCAACCCTTAAACAAATCTCTTTTTTAAATCTATCCGTAGTCATAATTGCCCGCGCCGCCGCATCAGAATCTTTACCCTCAAAATCAAAAAGCTCAAAAGCTTTGACGATTTTGCTTTTATTTAACCTGCATCCGATAACGCCCGTGGAACTCATAACGGGATTTACCGTAGGAAGCGGCAAAGAGGAGAAAATATCGTCTATATCGTTTATGCCCTGCTCTCCCGTCATAGCGTTGGCATTTTTAGAGTTTATCAAAATAAAATTTGTCAAAAACGTTTCGCCGTACCGTTTGAAATGTTTAATGGGCGCGGCTTGAAATTTATTTGACGTAAATACCGCTCCGACTAAAGCGGGCTTGGAAGTTCTTATAAAAGCTACGTCATTTCTGCCCTCAGATTTCAATCCGACGCTTACGCCTCCGCAAAAAAAGCCCTCTACATTATCAAGTCCGCCTTTTAACGGCACTATATCAAACATATTTTAACTCCTCCGGTTTTGTTTTGCGTCTGATAAGTCTTTTGAAGTTTACAATACTCTCATTCGTACCGACAATCAAAAGCTTCGCATTTATGCCGACAATCGTATCGCCGCGCGGCATAGGCACAAACTTGCCGTTTAAATCGCTGATGCCCACAACGCTCGCATTTGTTATCTCTCTTAAATGCGTCTCTTTCAGTTTTTTGAATATTATCCATGAAAATTCCGGTATCACAACCTCTTCAATATTGACGGGAGGATCTTTTTTGGAGAGCAGATTTTCCATTATATTTTGCATGTCGGGATGTAAGCTCACCGCGCTTAGCCGCTGCGCTACAAGTTTTGAGGGCGATACGACAGAGTTTGCTCCAAGCTTTTTCAATCTCTCCGCTTCGCTGTCGTTGCTTGCATGCGCCATAATAAAAAAGGCTTTTTTCAATCCAAGCTCTTTTTCGTAAAGCCTTGTCGTAACGACTTGAGCGATATTGTCCGCTACATGTTCGCTTAATGTTATCACTCCTTTGGCGGATGCGAGAGAAGATTTGAGGATAGAAACTTCCGTATGCGGTTCGCCTTCAACGTAATAAGGATATTGATTTTGTTTGGCTATGCGCTCAAAATCCGGCAGGCTATCCACTACGACAAAAGGTATATGGTTTTGGCGAAACTGTTTAGCCAACTCTATCGTAAAATTATTGTGATGGCAGATAACAAAATGGTTTTTAAGCCGTGCGATTCTTTGAAGCATTTTGCGCTCCTTGATGAGTTTTATGATGACGCCTTTATTTATCATATCTATCAAAACGCCGATAGAGAATGAGAATACGGCAAACCCTGATATGATTAATCCGATAGTAAAAAAACGACCCGCCGTGGAAATTTTGCTTGTCTCTCCGTATCCTACGGTAGTAAATGTATAGCCTGATTGATATATGGCGTCCATGAGAGTAAAGTCGTCTATAATGACATAGCCCATAGTGCCTACCATCATTATCGAAACAAGCAGTATTAACGGCAGTCTTAAGGGTTTTAACTGCTCATAGATTTGATTGTCTATTTTGACTTTGGGGGCGGATTGGAGCCGCCCTCGGGGTGATTTATCCTTTTTATTAAAAAAGCTCATAATTCACTCCCTGCGGGGTAAAAAATCAGCCGTTTTTCTTCATCGTTCTAAGCGTTGAGGCTGCAACCCTAATCTTTCGCGTGGTTCCGTCCTCAAGAGCAACTCTTATCGTGCGAAGATTCGGTAAAAAGCGTCTTTTTGTCTTATTATTAGCGTGACTGACATTATTTCCTACAAGCGGTCCTTTGCCCGTAAGCACACATTTTCTTGACATCGTAAATCCTTTAAACTCTGTTTTTGGGCTTGATAAAATGATAAAATACCAAGCAAAGTTGTGATTATAGCACAAATAGTTGATAAAATCATTAAAATCAAATCTTTATAAATCTATTTATACTCGCGCAGTGCAAACTTCCGTATTGGCGGATAAAAACGACGGCGTTTACTCCGACTATTTTATATTCGGGCAGAGCGCGGCTTAAAAGCTCTTTTACTACGAAATCGTTTGCGTCATTATATACGGGCATCAAAAGCGCGCCGTTTACAAAAACAAAATTGGCGTAAGTGGCGGGCAAACGCTTGCCTTCGTAAAACAGAGGTTTTGGCAGAGGCAGAGGCAGAAGGTCAAATCCCGTACTTTTTAACTGCTCCTCCATTTTTTTCAACTCCTCAAAATGTTCGTCCTCTTTATCTTCGCATACCGTATAAGCTATCGTATCTTTTGTGATAAAACGAGCAAGCGTATCTACATGTGAGTCGGTATCGTCTCCTCTTAAAAAACCGTGCCGAAGCCAGATTATCCGTTTTAATCCAAATAACTCTTTTAGTTTGGCGTCTATCTCATTTTTGCTAAGGCTTGGATTTCTATTCTCTTCCAAAAGACATTTTGAAGTCGTCAAAAGCACGCCCTCGCCGTTACTGTCTATACTGCCGCCCTCAAGCACAAGCGGTACTTTTATAAGGGTATTTTCCATATAACCGCCGCTATAAAGTTTTTGATTAACCGCATTGTCAAGTGCGGCTTCAAATTTCCCTCCCCATGCGTTAAACGTAAAATCATACGAGACAATCTTACCGTCAATTTCAACGTCAATCGCGCCGAAATCCCTTATCCATGTATCGTTTGTGGGAAGTTCTATAAGAGTGATATTATTAATGCCCGCAAGCAGTTTTTCAGCTTTTTGTTTATCGGCGCACAAGATAGTGCAGCGCTGATATAAAGAAGCCGCTTTGATAAACTCTTTATAGGCAAAAAGTATTTCGTCAAGATAAGACAGCCAATCGGTTTTTTCATGCGGCAAAGCCAATAAAAGCGAACTTTGCGGTTCCCATTCGGCAAACAGTCGTTTCATTTTCTCTCTTTTTTTGCGCGCTATTATAACCAAAATAACTGCTATAAGTTAACTTTTGCTACAATAGTCGTTATTTTTTTGGTAAAGGCTTGCTATGTTGGTAGCTCCGAGTATTTTATCTGCCGATTTCGGCAAACTGCAAAAAGAGATAGAAGCGATTTGCGACGCGGGATGCGATTTGGTGCATATAGACGTTATGGATGGACATTTTGTGCCAAATCTTACAATTGGACCTGTCGTCGTCGGCGCGGCGGCGAAAGCGGCAACAAAACCTTTGGATATACACCTCATGGTTGAAAACAATACGTTTTTCACAGAACTTTTTGCTCCCCTAAAACCAAAATATCTCTCATTTCATATAGAAGAGGAGAAACACCCGCACCGCCTTATACAAAAGATAAAAAGTTACGGTATAAGTCCTGCCATAGTTTTAAATCCGCACACTTCGCCAAAGAGTATAGAGTACATTTTGGAAGATATTGATATGGCGCTTTTGATGAGCGTAAATCCGGGATTTGGCGGGCAGAGTTTTATACCTTCAACGCTTAAAAAGATTGAGATTTTGCGCAAAATGATAGACGGCGCGGGATTAAAAACTTTGATAGAAGTGGACGGCGGCGTGACGGATAAAAACATACATCTGCTAAAAAACGCGGGCGCGGATATAGTCGTGGCGGGCAATTATATTTTTAGCTCCCCTTCATACAAAAAAGCGATAGATTCATTGAGAGCATGATGAGAGTTAAAATCTGCGGCATCACAAATTACGAAGACGCTATGCTTTGCGTTAAACACGGCGCGGATGCGGTCGGATTTATATTTTACCCCAAATCGCCGCGTTTTATCAGCGTAAATAACGCTAAAAATATCAGTTTGAAACTGCCTCCCCTGATAACAAAAACAGGCGTTTTTGTGAATGAGAGCGCGCAGATTATCAATGCCGTATGCAAAGAGGCAAAGATTGATTTGGCGCAGATACATTTTGACGCGGATGACGACCTGCTCTCAAAACTTGAAATACCGTTCATAAGAGTGGTAAGAGTAAAAGAGAGAGAAGACGTACATAAATTCGCCTCTACTTACCGCATTGTAGATACGTTTGTGCAAAATTACGGCGGGGAGGGCAAAAGCGTTGATTTGTCGTGGTTTGACGGAGTTGACTGTTCCAAAATCATTTTAGCCGGCGGAATTAACATAAATGCGCTTGAAAAGATAAAACGTTTCGGATTTTACGGCGTTGACGTTAACAGCGGAGTAGAACTTTCATACGGTAAAAAAGATATACAAAAAACGATTGATTTTATAAGAAGCGCGAAATCTTGAAAAGCTTTGACAAACTTACGGATAAATTAGCGCGCGGCGATATGCTGCAAGAGTATTTTTTCAAAATGTTAAACAAAAGCGGCTATATTGAAGGCTTCGAAATAAACGATATTGAGAGTCTTAACTGTCTTGGACTTGACGTTAGCTTCAAAAGAGATTTGATAACGCTTAATACAAGACGGCGTTTTTGGCAAGAACAGCGTTTTTGCGTTGTAGATATAGAGACAAACGGCTGTTCGGATTCTCGCATTATAGAGATAGGCGCGGTGATGCTTAAAAACGGCGAAATTATAGAAGAGTTTCATTCGCTTATTTATGCGCCGACATTAAACGAAGCGATAGTAAATCTTACGGGCATTACAGAGGAGATGCTGCAAAACGCGCCAAGCGAAGCAGAGATATTGGAAAAATTCCGTCTTTTTTTAGGAAATAGCGTATTTGTCGCGCATAATGCGGAATTTGATTATTTCTCTTTGTCGCGCTCATACAGACGCTACGGATTGCCGCCGCTTTTAAACAGACGGCTTTGTACGATAAAATTTGCTATGAGAACTATAGAAGCACAAAGGTATGGACTTCAAACAATGCGCGAAATATTGGGATTAGACCACAATATACCGCACCGCGCGCTTTGGGATGCGAGAAGCGCGGCAGAGGTTTTTAAAACCGCTTGTCAAAATATCCCCTCGGAGATTAAAAGTACGGAGGATTTAATACGTTTTACAAAAACAAGTCCCACAAAAGCCGCGCTTACAAAACAACCGCGCTTGAATTTTGACGGGTGAATATGAAATTTATACTTTTAAGCGTCCTGTTTTGCGCTCTGCTTTTTGCCGATAAATTATGCGATATAAAATTTGACAACGGTTTAAGGATAGAAAAACTTCCGCATGCAAATACGCCTAAAAGCCGCATGGAAGGATTGTCAAATTTGGAAGATGTCGGAATTGGAATGATATTTGTATGGGATAAAGCCGATAGACTTTCATTTTGGATGAAAGATACAAGAGTCGCTTTAAGCATAGGTTTTTTTGACGATAATATGGAGCTTTTTCAAATAGACGATATGAAACCGCACTCTCTTGACGTGCATCATTCCAAAAAAGAGGCAAAATTTGCGCTTGAACTTAAACATGGCGATTTTGAAAAGCATAATATAACTATCGGCACAAAAATAATAAAATTGGACTGCAAGTAGGTTTTGTATTGTTCTGCTTCAAGACAATATGGACAGAGCAACCGCAAAAATATATTTATCGTTGTCAGTTAAGCATAAATTTTATCACGGACTTCGCTTTTTTACGAAGCCGCAAAAACATACTTGTCATTGTCAAGCGAGTTTATCCGTCATTGCGAGCCGATTTTATCGGCGAAGCAATCCATAAGACGCTACAGAAATAAAAACATTGTCATTGTCAATTTTTGTCATTGCGGGCTTGACCTGCAATCCACGCCTACTATGTTCATTGCGAGCCCTCTTTTTTGTCATTGTAAATCTTTTTCCGTCATCGCGAGGAAAGAACGCAGTAATTGACGAAGCAATCCATAGGAATTGGCAAAAGAGGTATTTGATACAATATTTTCAAATTATTTTGTTTTAGTTTGTCCTGCGATATAAACGCTTTGCGTTGCTGGATTGCCGCGCTCCTACTGGTCGCTCGCAATAACACACCTCCCGTCATTGCGAGGAGCGTTAGCGACGAAGCAATCCATTAATACGAAATGTTAATATTTTAAGTTTTTGATTAAAACTATAGATTTTTGTTTTAAAGAAAATAGAATAACTAATCTTTTTCGGCAATTCCTCTGGATTGCCGCGCTCCCGCTGGTCGCTCGCAATGACGGAAAGAAGGAGAGGCTCGCAATGACGCAATTCCATCATTGTAAGCAAAGCAATCCGTCTTTATAGAACACAAAATGTAGAAAAATACGGAAACGTTCATATATATGTCGGTGTTCGTCACGGGCGCGGGCGGTCAAAAGTCAAGAGGGGCTATGGGGAAACGTTCATATATATGTCGGTATCCGTCTTTACTCCATCATTGCAATGAATACCCCACATTTTCTGTCATTACGGGAATACTCCACCCCCTCCGTCATTGCGAGCCGATTTTATCGGCGTGGCAATCCAGAGAAACCGTTAAAAAAGACAATATAAAGGTATTTGATACAATCTTTCAAATTATTTTGTTTCAGTTTGTCTATTAAC
>JAIRNE010000064.1 GCA_031258205.1 Campylobacteraceae bacterium | reverse complement strand
ACTTCCGGGTTCATGATAATATCAAGATATCTCTGGCGGTATCTAAGCTCTTTATCTTGAAGTCCGTGAAATTTTTCAGGAAGCGGCGTTATGGATTTTGTCGCTATCTCAAGATTGGTCGTATGCAAAGACAGTTCGCCGGTTTTAGTTATAAAAGGATAACCGCTTACCTGCACTATATCGCCCACGTCAAGCAGTTTTTTTATCTGCTCAAACCACTCGTCTCCCAAGCCTTCCTTGTTGAAATATATCTGCAAAGCCTCGTTACTCTCATCTTCTATTTTTGCAAATACCGCTTTGCCCATCCATCGCAAAAATTTTATCCTGCCTATAAGCGTTAGTATGACTTTGTCGTCTTTTTTATCTTCAAAGTCATTGATATAGGCAAATCTTTTTTTAAATTCAACTGCATTGATATTGCGCGTAGTGTAGTGCCTATAGGGGTTTTTACCTATAGTTTTTAACGTATCGGCTTTTTCAATGCGTTGAAGTTCAAGCTGGTTTGTAAAAATCAATTTTATTCCTTTACCTCTTTTTGACAATTGCCGCATATACCGTAGAGCTGCATTAAATGCCCCGTAAGTCTAAAACCGTTATTTTTAGCGATTTTCTCCTGCAGTTTCTCTATGGATTTATCTTCAAACTCCACAATCCGCCCGCAGTTTTTGCAAATCATATGGTCATGGTGCGGTTTGTTGCCAAGTTCAAATTTTTTACCTTGACTGCCAAAAGAGAGCGAAGTGGCAATATCAGACTCTTCCAATACATTCAGCGTTCTGTAAACGGTTGCTATGCCTACATTTAAATCGGAATGTTTCTCTTTAATGATTAAATGCAAAGCATCCGGCGTAAAGTGTCCGTTGTTAGAGTAGAGCGTTTTCAAAATCGCCTCTCTTTGCACGGTGAACTTCAACCCTTTTTTTTTCAGAATATCTTTGAAGCTTGCAAGCAACGCATCATATTCAAGATTTTCAAACTTTTTCATAGTATTTACCACCTTTACTAGTTGGAATCTATTGTGATATTTATATCGTCTATAGAGTTTAAAATATCATCGGCGCCGTCAAGTATCAGATCCTGCACGTCGTCTTTTATCTCTGGAACGGTATCGTATATACTTTCTGCATTCATGTTTAGTATGCCGCCGCCGACAAATAAAAGCGTTTTATACATGAAGCTATTATCTAATGCGCCGTCGAGCTTATTTTTTACAATTGCTATATTTGATAACGCGAATATGATAATAGAAAAAATTAAAAACATTTTTAAGCAATTGAAGAGAAAACCTAAAAATTTATTTAAATTTGTCAAACCGCCTAAAACGACAAGTTTTGAAATAACCAAACCGATAATAAAACACAAAAACCAAAAAAACAGCAGTATAAAGAGAAAGCCGACAATTTGTACGGCGGCTTCATTTTGTATCGCATATATATTGTCATTGATAATTTTACCGATATTTTGTGCAAAACGGGAGGCTAAAAAGACGCCGCCTACCAATCCCAATAGAGCGAAAATCTCTTTAATAAAGCCGTTTATAATACCTCTAATGCCGATTATGAGGATAACGGCGACAATCAATATATCAAAAAATGAAAATTCCATCTTTAACTCCCCGCCGTTATTGCATTGCTAAGTTCCTGCGGCTGCGTGGAGTAGCGCATAGCGTTCTCTTTAGTGATAAGATTGTTTTTAAGAGCTTCTAACATGGATTGCGTTTGAGTTATCATGCCCGACTGCCCTTTGTTTAACTGCATTTGCGAATATATTTGATGCACTTTATCTTCTCTGATGAGGTTTGCAATAGCTGGATTTGATATCAAAATCTCAAAAATAGCGATTCGCCCGCCGCCGACTTTTGGCAGCAGCGCTTGAGAGATAACGGCTGTCAATGAAACAGCCAACATGTTTCTTGTTTGAACCTGCTCATTTCCTTCATAGCTGTCTATAATACGGTTAATAGTCTGTACGGCTGAAGTGGTATGCAGTGTGCCGAATACTATATGTCCCGTTTCGGCGGCAGTAATAGCCGTAGATATCGTCTCTTTGTCTCTCATCTCGCCGACAAGTATGATATCCGGGTCTTCACGCAGCGAATGCTTGAGCGCGGCGGCAAAGCTTTTAGTATCGTCGCCGACATTTCTCATAGAAAAGAGTGATTTTTTATTTTCATGTATAAACTCTATCGGATCTTCAATTGTGATGATATGTTTATGTTCCGTGTTGTTTATTTCGTCAAGCATTGCCGCAAGCGTAGTAGACTTACCGCTTCCGGTGGGTCCTGTTACAAGGATTAAGCCTTTCTCTTTTTTAATGACCGATTTGAAAATTGCGGGAGATTTTAATTCGTCCAAAGTCGGAATAACAAGCGGAATAGTACGAAACGAAGCGGCTAAATCGCCGTTCATCGTGTAGTAATAGTTTACCCTAAAACGTCCGGCTTCAGGCAGATGTATAGAAAAATCAAGCTCTCTATTCTCTTCAATCTCCTTTTTTTGTTTGTCCGTTATAAGAGCGTAGCACATCTCTTTTATCGTAGAGCCGTCAAGTTTTGGCATATTTACCGCTGTTAATTTGCCGTCTATTCTTATTTGCGGTTCGCTTCTGCTGACAAGGTGTAAATCCGAAGCTTTATAAGCTACGACATTTTTCAGCAAAGCTCTAATATTCGGAATGTCTGCCATTTTAAAACCCCTTATTCAATAATTTTAGGAACTATAAAAAAACCGTCTTGAGCCTTTGGAGCGTATTTGATAATAGTTTTGACAGTACTCTCGTCGCTTTTGGGCACATCTTCGCGAAACGGCGTTCCGCCCTCAACGGTTGTAAATGTAGCTTCCCAAAAGCCTAAATCCAACTCGTTAAGATTTTCAACGAAATTTACGATTTCACTAAGTTGATTTATTATGCTCTCTCTTTTATTTTCTTCTATTTTTAACGATGAGAGAGTTTCTAATTTTGACAGCAATTTGTTATCTATATTCATGAATAGCCTTTGCCTAAAAAATATTAAACGCAATTGTATCAAAATGTCTTTTCAATCGCGCTGAAATTGCGATTATTTAGATTTTATTTTTAGTATGGTACTATATAATTTCTGATTTTGGTACTAAAAGGAATGAAATTGGCTTTAAAAGAGAATATAAAAGCGCTGCAAAACGAACTTAGCGCGCAGGAAGAGTTACTAAAAAACGTCATTAGAAGCGAGCGTTTTTTTAAGAAGCATAAACGTTCTATTATCGCCGCCGCCGCTGTAATAGTTATTTTATTGATTGCTTACGGCATAAACGGCATCGTCAAAGAGAGCAATCTGAAAGCTTCTAACGAAGCCTACAAGACGCTTCTTGTATTTCCGACTAACGAACAGGCTTTAAATGTGCTGAAAAGCAAAAACAAGCCGCTGTATAGGGCATTTGTTTTTCAAGAGGCTGCAAAAAACAGCGATAATGCCGCTTTGCAAACATTGATAGACGAGGATAAATCCGACATTGTCGGACAGCTTGCCGCTTATACGTTAGGACATGACAGCGAGATTATGCATGATTTTATAACTCTGCGCGAGGGATACGAGCTTATAAAAGAGGGTAAAACCGACGAGGCGAACTTAAAACTTACGACGATAATGAACGGCGCGCTTTTTGAGATAGCCAGAAGTTTGGAGCATTATCAGCCAAATAAACAGGAGAAATAATGTCAAAAAATATCATTCTCATATCTCTTTTGGCTTTTGCGCTTTTCTTTGGCGGCTGCGGTACGAAAAGGCAGTATTTTGAGCCTGCAGAGATAAACGGCGGCATAAAACCGAGCGGTTCGCTCTCATCAGATTTGAAAGAGGCGGCAAGAAACGGAGCCGCTTTGAAAAACGGCAGAGTTATCACAATAAAAGGCGAAGAGAAGAGTATCAATCTTGAAGAAGACGAGAGTTTTTTCGGCGAGTTTGACGGTAAATTTATCACGGCAAAAAGCGGCGGCAGTATACATGTAAAAGACGACGGAGGTTCGCTTGTTTTTAGTACGAATTTGAATATCATGACAGCTTCGGCGTCTCTTGATAAGGAGACGCTTGCCGTAATTACCTCCGACAATACGCTTTATATCATTAACATGGATACGAATGCCGTTATTTTTCAAAAAAAGATGGATGTGATGGCGGCAGTTGATTCGAGGATAGCCGCGCCGTATTTTTTGGGAAGTCTTGTCATATTTCCGACGCTTGACGGCAAACTTGCGATAGTGGACAAAAAAAGCGGAACGCTCGTAAGAAACGTAGTCGTAAGCAGTGAGCGCGAATTTAATAACGTTATCTTTTTAAATGTGCTTGGAGATAGAATGTTTGCCTCTACAGCCAAAAGGATTATCGGTATAAGCCCTGACAATATCAATTATATAGACGAAGATATAAAAGACGCGCTTGTAACCAAGGATAGAGTATTTGTATTTACGAAAGACGGCAGGGTGCTTTTGTGCGATTTGGAGTTAAAAGTTTTGAGTGAGCGAAAATTTCCATTTGCCATTTTTGCATCGGCTGCGGCGAAAGACAAACTGTATATTTTAGAAAAGAGAGGCTATCTTATTAAGAGCGATTTGGATTTGAAAGAGTTTGAAGTTTTTGAGTTTACGTCGCAGATAGATGATTTTTTATTTATGAGCGAAGATAAAATCTTTTACAAAAATAAATTTTACGCATTAGAGTAAACTTTGATACTTTGCGATATAGGAAATACAAATGTTCACCTTTTAAAAGAGGGTGAATTTGCGATAGAGAGTTTAAAGAGGTTTTCGGCTTCTGCATTTAGCGGCGAAGTTTACTATATATGCGTTAATAACTCTTTGCATGCAACTCTAAAAAGGCGGGAGAATTTTATTGATTTGGAGAGTTTTATAAAATTTGACACGCCGTACAAAGGTATTGGCATAGATAGAATCTGCGCTTGCAAATCAGTATATGAAGGCGTAGTTGTGGACGCTGGAAGCGCGATAACCGTTGATGTAATGAGCGGCGGCAAACATCAGGGAGGATTTATACTGCCCGGATTAAAAGCGTACGAAAAGGCTTATAAAGATATATCTATGCGTTTAGATATTGGGATAAATAGAGAAGTTTTATTGAACGCTCTGCCGAAAAACACAAAAGACGCCGTTAGTTTCGCCGTTTTAAAATCATTGATTTTGACGATACAAAATGTATCCGACGGTAAAAATATTTATTTTACGGGCGGAGACGGCGAATATTTATCCGGTTTTTTTAAAAACGGGATTTTTGATAAAATGATAGTGCTTAAGACGCTTATAAATACGGTTGAAGAGTTAAAAAAAGGAAAATTTAAATGCTGACAATTGCATTGCCAAAAGGGAGAATAGCGCAGGATACGCTTAATATATTTGAGAAAGTTTTTAAAAAACCGTTTATATTTGACGATAAAAAGTTGATTTTGGAGGCGTGCGGTTTTAAATTTTTATTAGTAAGAAGTCAAGACGTTCCCGCGTATGTTTTGCATCAAGCCGCCGATATAGGCGTTGTGGGACTTGATGTTTTGGAAGAGCAGGAAGCGGATTTGACGAAGCTTTTGGATTTGGGTATCGGCAAATGCAGGATTTGCATAGGCATACCAAAAGATAAAGAGCTTGATTTTTCACTGCCTGAGATAAAGATAGCTACTAAAATGGAAAATATCGCGAGAAAATATTTCTCTCAAAAAGCCGTAGCCGTTAAAGTGATAAAACTTTACGGTTCTATTGAACTGGCTCCGCTTGTAGGGCTTGCCGATGCGATAGTAGACCTTGTGGAGACGGGTTCTACAATGGAGCAAAACGGACTTAAAATAGTGGAAACAATTTCAACGTCATCGGCGCATTTGGTTTGTAACAAAAATAGTTTTATATCAAAAAAAGAGGAGATACTATCAATTTATGATAGTATCAAAGAGGCTGTTTCTTTAGTCTAAAAGCTGTGCGATTTTGAGAATTTTCTCCGACAATTCCGGTTCTCTTAACGGTTTTACCAAAAAGTCATGAGCGCCGTTTTCAAGCGCTTCGTATTTTTTGGTCTCATCTGTTGTAAGAACGATAATCGGCATATTTTTAAGTCCTTGCGAGCGAAGATTAGCTAAAAACTCTATGCCGTTCATAACGGGCATTTTAATATCCAACAGCACCATATCAATATCTTGTTCGCGCTTTAGGACATTAAGCGCCTCGAGACCGTTAGACGCCTCTATAACGCATGCGACATTTGGATTTTTCTTTAACATGACATTAACTAACTTTAGGTTAATGAAATCGTCGTCTACAGATAATACCTTAAGTTTCTTCATCTGTTGTTTTTCCTTATAGATATTTTACTATCAGCGTTTTGAGCAGCTGTTTGCTGATGATATTCTTTTTAATTTCATCAAACTTAGCCGCTTCCGCCTCGGAACATGTGTCAATATCATAAAAGAGTATAGTTGCCATATGACCTTTATTGTGCCTATTTTCAGCATCTTTTATGATATTTAGAATTGCGCTTAAAATTCCCTCGCCTAACTCCTTGTCAAGAATAATCACTTTTACATAGTTATTTTCAACTATTTTTTTAAACTCCACAACATCGCTTGCCGTTACGATAGAATTACCGAATTGCTCCACGACATGCGCAAATATATCCGTCTCAAGTTTTGTCTTTTTGTATATTAAAACGTCTTTTGTTTCGACTTGCGCTGCAGGCGGTTGAATGACGGGCTGCTGCTGAGTATCCGCAGAAACGTTTTGGCTGGCAGGCGCAGATGAAGCGGCCGCGCTGTCCGCCATAATGGATTCAAATTTTCGGCTTATAGCCTGCTCAACTTTTGGGTCAGGAATAATTTTATCGGGGATAAACATATTCAAAACCCTTAAAATCGCGTCTTTTTTAATAGGTTTTGTTACGTACTCGTCTAATCCTTCGCCCATGAAACGCTCTCTATCGCCTTTTAGCGCATTTGCCGTAACCGCGACTATAGGCGTGTGTTTTTTGCCGGTCGTCTGCTCGTATTTGATAATCTGATGCGTAGCTTCAACGCCGTCCATGACAGGCATTGCGATATCCATGAATATCATATCGAACTCTTCTTCTTTGTTTTTTTCAACGGCTAAAAGACCGTTTGGAACTATTGTTATGGTAAGTCCGATATCCTGCAAAGATCTCTTTATAAGCTTTTGATTGATCTCATTATCTTCAGCCACGAGAATTTTTGCATTAAACATTGTACCTGGTCCTTTATGCACAGGCTGTGCCGCAGGCAGAATAGGCTGTACTGGTGGCGGTGGAGGAGCTGCGGCGGGAATTTTGGGCGCTGCCGGAGTCTCGTAAGAGATATTGACAGCCGCTGCCGGCGCTTCTTCCGCTTTTTCAAATACTGGGTTAATCGTAATCGTCAGCGCTTCTTCCGCTTTTTCAAACGCAGGGTTGAGGGCGGCTGGCGGCGTTTCTTCTTTTAAGTCAAACTTAATATCCAATTTAGGCTCCTCTTCAATAGTTGGTCTTATGTCAAGCCGGTTTATATTGGCAGTTCCCTCCTCAATTTTCGGCATAATTATTGGTTCTGCAACCGGAGATACGGTTGTAAAAATCGGCGAAATCGGCTGTGCGGGTGGTACTGGAGTCTGTACAATCGGTTCAACAGGTATTGGAGCCGTCTCTTTTGGCAATTTATCCATTTTTTGATCCAGCGCTTTGACAAGTTTTGTGATATTTACAGGCTCAAAAATAGATGATATAAACTCTGTATTGAACTCTTCAAAACGTTTTTGCTGAGACGGTTTCATGATTACTATAATAGGCAGTTGTATTTTTTTATACTGCTTTATATCCTCTTCCGTAACATTCTCCAAATCTAAAAATATAGAGTTGATAGAGGAGTTGTAAACAAGTTTTTTGAGTTCGTCAAATGACGAATATTGTATAATTTGCGAACCAAAATACTCTAAATATGATTTTGCAAATTTTTCGTAAAATTTAACATTGTTAGCTTTTGTAAGCATTGCAAATCTGTATTCTCGGTATCTATGCAGTAAAGTAGGCTCATTTGAAGGCGTTTCTACAAGGTCTAACGCAAAGAAAAATTTACTCCCTTTGCCTTCCGCGCTCTCTACTTGCAATTGTCCGCCCATCATATCTACAAATTTTGATGAAATCGTAAGTCCAAGACCTGTTCCGCCGTATTTTCTTGTGATTGTAGAGTCAGCCTGCGAAAAAGCGTTGAATATATCCTGAAGTTTTGATTGAGGTATGCCGACTCCGTTGTCTTCTACGCTGAATTGTACTCTTGTGCTTCCCTGCGCCATAGTCTCAAGTCTAAAGACAGATACGATAATCGCGCCGTTTTGCGCCGTAAATTTGACGGCGTTACTCATGAGGTTGATTAAGACTTCTTTAATCTTTGTGATATCGCCCTTTAGATAATTTGTAAGGCTTGGGTCAATATAAGCCGATAGCTGTATATTTTTTTCCGCCGCTTTAGGTCCGTAAACTTCAATGGCATTTTCAAACTCTTGAATAGGCAGGAATGGAATCTCGTCAAGTTCAACTTTATTGCTCTCTATTTTAGATAAATCAAGAACGTTATTGATAATAGTAAGCAGATTTTCGGAACTTTTTTGTATAACTTCCACAAACTCAAGTTTTTCGCCGTCAAGCCCGCTGTCTCTTAAAAGGTCGGTAAAACCGATAATACCATTTAACGGCGTTCTAATCTCATGCGACATATTAGCGAGAAATATACTTTTTGCCGCGCTTGCCTCTTCCGCTTTTCTCTTTTCATGAGCGATATTAATAAGAGCTTGGTCTATGATTTTGTACGCTTTGCTCGTATCTTCCGCAGTATCCAAATCAAGCCTGTTTTGAGTTCCTGCCAAATCCTCAACTCTTGCGAATACATTTCCCAAATCTTGAATATTTCTAAAGAATTTTCTTGTATATATAAAACCCGTTAAGAGTAATAGCAACGATACAATCCAAATAGTTGCCGAAATAGAAAACCTCGTAATGTTTTCTCTCGTATAGTTTTTTATTTCTTCAAGGAGAGTTAGTTGTATCGCGCCTGCGGCTTCGTCTATAATTTCAATCTTTTTAGACATCATTGCAAACCAAAGCGTCGGGTCAATCATAAACGCGCCGGTAGCGGAAGCCTGCATAATGCCGCTTTTGGCTTCTTCTATATCGGCATATGTTTGCAGCGCGCCGGGCGAATTTAAAATATTGCGCAAAGTCTGCTCTATACCGCTTGTATGCAGTCCCGTTATTTGCAAAGTGGCGGTTTGGCTTGAAATGTTAATCCATGTATATAAAGAGTCTTCGGGTATCGGCTCATAAGAAGACAATACGCCCGTCATAAATCCCATCTCTTGCCCGTTATATTCTATATCATGATACGCCGAAATTAAAGCGTTGCTAAGAGACGTTATTTGACTGTTTGTAGTTATCAAAAGAGCAGAATCCCGCATTTCGTCCAATATGAGCTGGTTTATTTGCGCATAATAATCAAAAAATATCTCTTGAGCCGAATCTTCAAGGTTATCTATTCTGCTTCTCGTAGATGAAAGCTGTGATAATTTTTCCGCCGCATTTTTTATCCTGTCGCTCATTGCATGAGTAGCGTAGTAATTATTAAACGCTTGCAGCGCGCTGTCTGTTCCTAATCTTTGCTGGGGTATGATATCTCTTGCGATAATACCGGAACTGCTTAAATATGCGTTTGCCAAGCCTCTTTCGCGTCCAAGTTGTATAGCTAATTTATTGAGCATAGTGCTCTCTTCGTTTTTTTGCTTGAATTCCGTGATGTTTTGATACGCTGTAAATGACGCGTATAAATAATATGATGAAACGATAAAAAGAATAGTCAGCGGAAATTGGGCTATCAGCCTTAGCATATTTTTCGTTTTGATATTAAACATGGTAACTAATCCTTAATTATAATTTTAACGCCGACTGTTTAAATTCGGAAGCAATCTCTTCAAGTTCTTTTAGCGTTTCGCTTTTATCTGTATTTGTATCTACCGATAATAGTTTTTGAAAACTCTGAATTAACTCTTTTATTCTTAAATTGCTGCCTATTCCGATTAAATTTGCCAATATGCTTTTTATTTTTGCCATCTCTTTATTCTCATATAATGCATGCAGAGATTTGACGCTCTCTTCCAGATAGGAAGCGTACTCTTTCATGTATCTAACGACATCGTCTCTGCTGATACCGAGTATATCGGAGACTTCTTGAATGTCAATCTTGACCGAAATAGTCTCTTTCTCTTTTTTTGTCTCATTTTGATTTAAAGGTTCATCTGCAAAAAACTTTTTCTCTTGGTATTCGGTTCTATTATCGTTAAAATTTGCCGCCGCAAATGACGCAGACATATCCTGCTCCTCGTCCATTATAAACGTAACTTTTGCGCCGCCGTTGTTTTCCGCAAGATTATTAAAATCTACTTTTGCAGTTACAGGTTCTTCGTTTTTAATTTTAAATATCGGCTGTTTATTTTTATCGGTATTTTCATCACTTTTAATATCTATATAACGTATATCGCTTAAAGATACAAGGTAGCATTTATCGTCTTTGGCATTGGAGAGTAATATTTCCGTAATAGAAATGGAAGCTCCTATTTCGCCTCCGCTTCGCTGTTTAATGATAACGTTTTTGCTTGGAAGACTGCCGTTTAAAACATAGTTAATCCATGAGAAATCGTCAAACTTGTGCACATACCCCTGTTTATTCACAAAAAGGTCTGCCACATCATTATTGTATGCCATAAAAGCATTCATGTCTTCATATCCCAAAACGGCAAGAATATCTGCGCTCACACCGATAAATTTCGTGTTTTTGTCATATAAAATCAAAGTCTGCTTCCTTTAAAAATATAATTTGTGTACATTCTATCTTATATTAGATTAAATAAATCTTGTGAAAAATGCGCTATATAAGCCCGCGCGGCATTTTTACGCACATATTCCAGATAGCAAAATGTAATATTAACATATTTTAAGCTTTTATGTAAATAGTTTTATCTATTTTTGAGCATGTTAATTGGATTAATTTAAAAATAGTGGAAAAAATCGCAATTATTTCCCGAAATTTTTGCGTAAATTTCGGGAAATAAGATAAATTAGCAGGAGTATGTCGTTTTAAACTCAAATGCTGTCGGACGAGCCTCGTCAGGCCAGACTTGAGTTGAAAATTTATAGTGCTGGTATGTGTCTATAAATTCGCTTGTCATAACAGGCTTTAAGTATTCGTTATCGCGGATTAACGCTTCAAGAGAACCTCTTAGCGTGTGAGGCATTTGGTTGATGCCTTTTTCTCTGATTTCTGCAAGTGTGAGTTCAAACAAATCCTCGTCCATCGGACCTACCGGTTCAATTTTATTTTTAATACCGTCAAGCCCCGCTAAAAGCATAGCCGAAAACGCTAAATACGGGCAGCCTGTCGCATCCGGAAATCTAAACTCCGCCCTTACCGATTTCTCTCCCGAGTTGTAAGGGATGCGGCATGAAGCCGAACGGTTTTGCGATGAATAAGTCAAAATTGACGGAGCTTCAAAGCCGGGTATCAATCTTTTGTAAGAGTTTGTGGAAGCGTTTGTAAATGCCGCTACGCTTCGCGCATGCGCTAAAACGCCGCCGATATACCATTTAGCCGCATCGCTTAAGTTGGAGTATCCGCCTTGTTTATAGAAAAGGTTTTTGCCGTTTTTCCAGATGGATTGGTGCGTATGCATACCGCTGCCATTGTCGCCGTAAAGCGGTTTTGGCATAAATGTAGCCGTTTTGCCGTTTAAGTGCGCTACCATTTTAACGACATATTTATATTTTTGGACATTGTCAGCCGCTTCGATAAGGTTGCCGAATTTTACGCCTATTTCGCCTTGAGCCTGCGCAACTTCATGGTGAAGAACGAAAGTTTCAATGCCGATTTGGTTTAATACTTGTACCATTTCCGCTCTCAAGTCAACCATAGAATCTATCGGCTGAACCGGAAAATAGCCGCCTTTTGTGCCGGGTCTGTGCCCCGTATTGTAACCGTCTTTATAGCTTGTGGCAGTATTCCAAACGCCTTCTTCGGAGTCAACTTCATAATATCCACAGTTAATATCGTCTCTAATTCTTACATTGTCAAATACAAAAAACTCATTCTCTGGTCCAAAATAAGCTTCGTCGCCGATGCCTGATTTTTTAAGATATTCAAGCGCTTTTTTTGCAATGCTTCTCGGACACTTTTCGTACAAATCGTCTTTATAAATGTCGTATACGTCACAAAATACCACAACGGTAACATCCGCCGTAAATGGGTCTAAAAACGCTGTAGGTACATCGGGAATCAACAACATATCAGATTTATTGATAGGCTGCCAAGCCTCAATAGATGAGCCGTCAAATGGGATAGATTTTATAGATTCTTCATTAATAGCCTCTATAGTGTAAGTTAAATGATGCCACGCACCTTTCAAATCCGTAAATCTAAAATCTACAAATTTGACCTCGTTTTTTTTGCAAAATGCGAAGAACTCTTCTACATTGTTTACAAATTTGCCCATAAATGCTCCTTATAAAATTTTTGAGTCATTATACTTAATTTATCAGTATAAAACCCATATTTAAAATGATTAAAATTTAATCAAACTCCTATCTCTTTGCAAAAAAATCGCGCACTTATCATATCCGCACTCTTTTGCCAACGTCTCCGCTTCCATGCTTTTATGCGCTATATGATCTATTTCATGCGCATCCGAGCCAAAAGTTATCGGTATATCAAGTTCGCGCGCCGTCTCTAAAATAGCTCGCGAAGGGTACTGTTCGTTTATCGGTTTTCTGAAACCGGATGTATTTATTTCTATCGTCATATCCGCTTTTTTTATCGCTTTAAGAGCGTTTTTGGATAAAATCCTGATATCTGTTTTCGGCAGATATTTAAATATTTTGAGTAAATCAATATGTCCTGCGATGTCAAAAAGTCCGCTTTTTGCCATATTTTCAATAGCAAAAAAATAGTCTTTCCAAATATCGTCTATATTTTTATTTTGATACTCGCCGATAAATTCGGGATTGTCAAAACCCCAGCTATCCAAAAAATGCACCGAACCGATAAAATAATCCGCTTTTCTTTCTAAAACTCTTTTATCTATAAATGCATCTAAAAAATCCACCTCATATCCCAAAAATATCTCTATTTTAGGATAAAATCTCTCTCTCACCTCCTTTACCATCGCTTCGTAAAGCGATATTTGACTAAAGTCCATTCTATATTCTTCATCAAATTTCATCGGCGCGTGGTCGGAAAAACCAAAATATTTTGTCCCCGCGCTAATAGCCTTTTTTACATAATCTTCCGGCATTCCATTGGCATGCTTGCAAAGCGGGGTGTGGTTGTGCAAATCTACTAACACTAAAAGCGCCTTTATTTTCAATCTTGCGGTAATTATAAAGTTGAATTATATATAATTTTTTATATAATTTCGCATAATTTTTAAGTTCAAAAGGATTTTTATGGAAAAGGAGTTTGATATTTTAAATAAGAAGCTTAAAGGTATCAAAAACTCAATTGCAGAAATTGAAAATTTTACTCACAAACAGTCGGAGCTTTTTGAGGTTTTGAGTAAAAAATTTCCAAATATAGAGCAATTTACGAATGCCCTGAAAGAAGCGCAGGAGTTGCAAAATTGCGCAAAATATCTGCAAAATGAAGCCGATGCAAGCGTTCAAACTCTTGATGTTTTATCCTCAAAGCTTAATGCCCAAAAAACTGCTCTGAATTCTCAAAAAATTATACTCAAAGAGAAGATAAACACGCGCAGAATAGTTATTGATATTTTAAATAAAATAGACGACATGGACGAACATAGCATTAATAATTTAAAAAAACTTTTAAGCGGCGATAGAGAGTGAGCAGTGAACTTTTATCTCCGGCAGGGAATTTTGAGAAATTAAAAATAGCTCTTGCTTACGGCGCGGATGCGGTTTACGGCGGCGTGAGTCATTTTTCGCTGCGTATCCGCTCGGGAAAAGAGTTTACATATGAGAGTTTTAAAGAGGCGGTCAGCTATACGCATGCATGCGGCAAAAAGATATATGTAACGATAAACGGATTTCCTTTTAACTCGCAGCTCAAACTGCTTGAAAAACATATAGAGAAGATAGCCGATATGAATCCGGACGCCTTTATTGTTGCGGCTCCCGGCGTTATAAAATTGGCGAAAAAAATAGCTCCTCATGTACCGCTGCATCTATCCACGCAGGCGAATGTTTTGAATTATTTGGATGCCGAAATTTATTATGAGATGGGAGTTAAACGTATAGTTGCCGCACGCGAAGTGAGTTTAAGCGACCTCAAAGAGTTTAAAAAAAGAGTGCCCAATCTTGAAATAGAGGTATTTGTACATGGTTCAATGTGTTTTGCGTACAGCGGCAGATGTTTGATTAGCTCTTTGCAAAGCGGACGCGTGCCAAATCGCGGAAGCTGTGCGAATGACTGCAGATTTGCTTATACGCTTTACGCTAAAAACGAGGAGAGCGGCACGCTTTTTAGGATAGAGCAGAAAGCGGACGAAGGGACGTATATATTTAATGCGAAAGATTTAAATCTTATAAATTATTTGGATGAAATTTTAAAAAGCGGCGTTGTGGACGCTTTAAAAATTGAAGGACGCACAAAAAGCCCATATTATGTTGCGGCTACGGCTAACGCATACAGGCATGCGATAGATGATTTTTACGATGGTAAATTTCAGAGCGATATTTATAAAAAAGAGCTGCACAGCATTAAAAACAGAGGCTTTAGCGAAGGATATTTAGTACAGCGTCCGTTTGAGAGAGCCGATACGCAAAATACAACGTCCCCGCTTTTGGTAGGCACTCATCAAGTATATGGCGAAGTGAATGAAGACGGGATTAGTTTTAAAGCGAAAGATAAAGTTGAAATCGGCGGAGTTTATGATATCTTGACGCCAGCGCCGATTGCGGCATGCGATAACGAAAAAGGTAAAATCTGGTCTGAAGAGGGTACATGGAAGATACGCTTTAACGAATTAGTAAGCGTAAGCGGCAAAGTTTACGAATCCGTTCACAGCGGCAATACAAACGATATACTTTTGCCGTCACCCCTGCCGCCTTTTGCGTTTTTCAGAAAAGAGATTTAAAATACGGCGATATTTTTAGTATCTTTGGATATAATAACGGTTTGCAAAAAAATTGAGGAGCGAAACAGATGAAATTTGTTTCTATCGTTATAGGAAGTAAAAGCGATTATGACGTTATGAGCGAGTGCGCAAACACGCTTGAGAAATTCGGCGTCAAATACGAGCTTATCATTTCATCGGCGCATAGAAGCGTTGAGAGAACAAAAAATTATGTAAAAAGCGCCGAACAAAGAGGAGCTGCAGTGTTTATAGCGGCAGCCGGAATGGCGGCGCATTTGGGCGGCGCGATAGCCGCCATAACCACCAAACCCGTTATCGGCGTTCCGATGGCGGCTTCTGCGCTCAACGGCATGGACGCGCTTTTATCAACGGTACAAATGCCGTCCGGTATGCCTGTAGCTACAGTCGCGATAGGCAAAACCGGCGCAATAAACAGCGCCTATCTTGCAATGCAGATTTTGAGCGTGAGCGATGAAGCGCTTGCCGTTAAGCTTAGCGAAGATAGATTGAAAAAAGCCAAACAGGTAGAGAGTGATTCCAAAGAGATAGAGGTATTGATAAACGGCTATAAAGAAGGTGTGCAATGATGACTTTTAGCGAAATGCTGCTTGCTTTGCAGGATTTTTGGCAAAAACAGGGCTGCAATATCATACAGCCATATGACATTCCCTCAGGAGCCGGTACTTTTCACAACGCTACATTTTTGAAAAGTCTCGGCAAAAAGCCGTGGTCTGCCGCTTATGTCGCGCCAAGCCGCCGCCCTACAGACGGGAGATACGGAGAAAATCCAAACCGTTTAGGCAGTTACTATCAATTTCAAGTTATTATCAAACCAAGTCCGGACGGCATACAAGCTTTGTATTTAAAGAGTTTGGAAGCTTTAGGACTTGAGACAAAAAAACACGATATACGGTTTGTGGAAGACAATTGGGAGTCTCCGACTTTGGGCGCGTGGGGGCTTGGCTGGGAAGTATGGCTTGACGGCATGGAGGTAACGCAGTTTACATATTTTCAACAAGTAGGCGGCATACCGTGCGACCCGATACCGGTTGAGATAACTTACGGCGTAGAGAGATTGGCTATGTATCTTCAAGAGGTTGATTCGGTATTTGATATAGTATGGAATTCAAACGAGTACGGGACTACGACTTACCGCGATGTGCATCATGAGAGCGAATATGAGTTTAGCAAATATAATTTTGAAGTAGCCGATACAAATATGCTTTTCGCGCAGTTTGAAGCCGCACAAAACGAGTGCAAACGCTGCCTTGACGCAAATCTGCCGCTTCCGGCGTATGATTACTGCCTTACCACTTCGCATACGTTTAACGTTTTGGATGCAAGGAAAGCGATATCTGTAACGGAGCGTCAAAACTACATTTTGAAAATCCGCGAATTAGCCAAAGGGTGCGCTTTAAAATATCAAGAGATAGTTAATGAAGATTGAGAAAATCTACGAGTTTTTAAATAATTTAAGTCCGTTTGAATTTCAAGAGAAATGGGATAACAGCGGACTTATCGTAGGTTCAATGAATGACGAGGTTGAGCGCGTTTGTATTAGTCTTGAGCTTGACGGCGAAGTTGTACAAAACGCGCCCGATAAGACGCTTTTTATTACGCATCATCCGTTGATATTTAACCCTTTTAAAAAGCTTGATTTTACAAAATATCCCGCCAATATTATAAAAACTCTCGCAAAAAAAGAGTGCGCGGCGTTGGCTATGCATACAAATATAGACAAAACGCACCTCAATAGATATGTGGCAGAGCGGATTTTAGAACAAAAAATCGTTGAAGCCGATGATTTTGTCTGTTATTTTGACGTAAATATGAGTTTTGACGAATTGTGTCTGTTTATCGCAAAAAAGCTTAATATGCAGACTTTAAAAATAGTAAAAAGCTGTGAAAACATCAAAAGAGCGGCTCTTTGTACGGGTTCTGGCGGCGATTTGGTAGAGCAGATAGAGGCTGATTGTTTTATCAGCGGCGATTTGAAATACCATAATGCCGTTGCGGCAAAAGAGAACGGTTTAAATTTGATAGATATTGGGCATTTTGAGAGTGAACGCTATTTTACGAGCGTTTTGTCGGAGCATTTGAAAAATTTTCCATTAAAAGTTATAATAGCGGATTCTAAAAACCCATTTGAATATTTCCATTCAAAAAAGTAAAAATTATAAGGATAAAAAATCATGAATAAATACTTAAATCAGCTTGTGAAACTTGCTGAAATAAACAGAGAGATTGACGCTTTTGAGCCAAGAGTTCAAAAAATAGAAAAAAGCGTCAGCGTTGCTTTTGAAAAAGTTAAAAATGCGAACGACAGTATTGATTTATTGGAAGCGGAGATAAAAGAAGCCAAAGTTAAAAAAGCCAAAAATGAGACGCTTTTAGCAGAATTGTCTGAAAAACTGAAAAATATCGGCAAAAAATCATCTGCCGTCAAAAGCGAAAAAGAGATGAAAGCTTTGCAGCTTGAGGAGGAGTTGGCAAAAGAGCATTGCAATTTTGCAAATGAAGAGATAGCGAGACTTGAGAAGATAATAGAATTAAAAAACGGCGATAAAATAAAAGCTCAAGAGATACATTTGCAGTTTCAAAAAGACGCGGAAGAGCTTAACGTTAATATTGAAAAAGAGCGCGCAGAGATAAAAGAGGAGATGGAGGCGGCATACGCTAAAAAGAGCGAAATTGTAAGCGCGATGAGTCCGAAAATTCTCTCATTTTATGAAAAAATCAGAAAATGGGCGCATAACAGCGCGGTTGTTCCCGTAAGAAAACAGGCATGTTACGGCTGCTTTATGCGTATTAACGACAAAACAAACGCGCTTGTTGCGGCAAGCGAAGATATCATTACCTGCCCGCACTGCGGACGTATTTTATATAAGGAAGCCGCACAAAATTAATGAAGCTTTTTTTTATATATTTCTATTACATAACGCTGGGCGCGCTTTATATTTTGGCGTTACCCGCTTCATTTTTGATATGTTTTGTAAGAAAATACAGACGCTCTGTGCCGTCTCGTTTTTTTCTTTACAAAAATCCTCCTTTTAAAAATGAAAAATCCATTTGGTTTCATGCTTGCAGTTACGGCGAAGTTACGTCGTTAACGCCGCTTATTTGCGCGCTTGAAGGCAATAACGTAAATATCAGCGTCATCACTAAAACAGGTTTTGATAAAGCTTGTCAGATAAGCGAAAATGTGCGGTTTTTGCCGTATGAGATATTTTTGCCGTTTTGGATAAAAAAACAGCGCACTCTTGTCGTAACGGAAGCCGAGCTTTGGCTCATGTTGTTTTTTGCCGCGAAAAAAAAGGGTATAAAAACCATACTTATAAACGCAAGAATTTCGGACAGGTCGTATCATCGTTACAGGAAATTTAGTTGGTTTTATAGGATATTATTCTCATTTGTAGATGAGATTTACGCTCAAAGCGAGACAGATAAAAAGCGGCTTTTATCGTTTGGCGCGAAAAATATAAAAGTATCGGGCAATATAAAAAGTCTGCTTCTGCCGAAGGTAACAAAACATTATAAAATCAACTCCATGCATAAAAAAGTCATAACGTTAGCAAGTACGCACATAGGCGAAGAGGCGGCGATTTTGGAGCAATTATCGTCTGTTGATTTGTCAAATACGCTGATTATTGTCGCGCCGCGTCACCCCGAACGTTTTGAGGCTGTACATAAACTGCTGCAGTCATGGGCAAACGCCAACGGCAAAACATACGGCAGATTTTCAAAAGAGGGATTTGACGGGCAAAACGACATTCTGCTTTGCGATACGATGGGCGAACTTGTTAATATCTACGCCGTAACGGATATAACGATTTTGGGCGGTTCGTTTATAGAGAGCGCCGGAGGACACAATCCTTTGGAGCCGTCGGCATTTAACAATTCCATCATTTCGGGAAAATTTTTCTTCAATCAAAAAGAGTTATACTCAAAAGTTAAGGGGATTGTTATTTGCGATATAAAAGAGATAGCACACATACTTAGCGGCAAACTGCCGAAAACTTCAACTGCGCATTTGGAAAACGGCGGCGATATAATCAAAAGCATTTTGTCCGAACAAAAGGAGATACAATGACGCCGACTGATAAAGCGTACAAACTTTTAGCCGTCCAAGAAGGCATCAGCAACCGCGCGGCAAAAGAGTTGATAGACAGAGGCGTTGTATATGCGGGCGGTAAAAAAGTATTGGTCGCGCGAGCCGACATAAAAGCGGGTACTAATTTTAAAGTCAATAAATTAAAAAAACCGACTGTTATTTTTGAAGACGATAACATAACGGCTGTGGATAAACCGCCGTTTTTAACGGCTGAAGAGATAAGCGAAAACTTTAAACTTACGCTTTTGCACAGGCTTGATAAAGAGACAAGCGGAGTGCTTCTTTTAAGTAAAAACGAAGAGTTTACAAAAAAAGTGATAGAGGCTTTTAAAGCTAAAAAAGTTGAAAAAACTTATCTTGCCGTCGTAAGCGGAAAATTTGCAGAGCCAATGAATATAGATACGCCTTTGCAAGTGATAAAAACAAAAAGTGGCGCTTTTGCCAAACCTTCAAAAGATGGTCAAACGGCGATTAGTATAATTACTCCCAGACTTATTGAGGGTAAAAGTTCTATGGTTGAGGTATCCATACAAACGGGAAGAACGCATCAGATAAGAGCGCATTTGAAAAGCGTCGGATTTCCTGTTATAGGAGATGAGAAATACGGAGGGAAAGCAAGCGGCAGGATAATGCTGCATGCATGGAAAATTTCTCTTTTAGGATATAGTTTTGAGTCGCCCTTGCCGTATGAGTTTGCGAATTTCGGTAAAAACGCTTAAGTTTTTGCCGCGATTGTGTCCTTAGCTTAAAACAGACGCTGTTTTAAGCGCGTAATTTTTGTTTTTTTGGATATGTTTGGTGCGCCGGCAATTGAGATAATGCCGTTATGCATAGTAATTTTACTTGATTTACTACTCTTAAAGAAAACTTTTTTAAGGTTTAATTGAGTTTAAAGCATCATTTTTGTATTATTGCGTTTTTTTGGCGTAAAATATTATTTTTAGGAGAGAGAAAGTGTTTGACGTTTTGACGGATTCTTTTAAAGCGGCTATCAATAAAATACGTTTTAGCGATGATGAAAAAGCTTTAAAAAACGCGTTAGAGACACTTAAAAAATCCCTTCTAAAAGCTGACGTTCATCATAAAGTCGTAAAAGAGCTTTTAAACGCCGTGGAGATTGATACCAAAAAATACGGCATTGGTCAGAGGCAGTTTTTAAGAGCTATCAGAGAGAATTTGACAAAAATTTTGACGGCAAACGGCAATCAAGGTTTCGTATTTGCTTCAAAACCGCCAACAGTCGCTCTCATGATGGGTTTGCAAGGCAGCGGAAAGACAACTACAACGATAAAATTGGCTGTATATCTAAAACTTAGAAAGAAAAAAGTTTTAGTGGCGGCTTGCGATTTGCAAAGATTGGCGGCTGTTGAGCAGTTAAAACAGCTTTGCGCGCAAAACGAGATAGATCTGTATTTTGACGATAATGAAAAAAATCCCGTAAAAATCGCAAAAGAGGCTTTGAAGCGGGCAAATGAACAGATGTATGATGTACTTTTAGTGGACAGCGCCGGACGCTTGGCGATAGACGAAGAGTTGATAAACGAACTTTTGCGCATGAGCGAAACGCTCTCGCCTCATGAGCGGTTTTATGTAGCCGACTCTATGGGCGGACAAGATGCCGTGAGAAGCGCACAGAGTTTTCACGATAAAGTAGGTATAACGGGCGTCATTTTGAGTAAATATGACGGCGATGGCAAGGGCGGTATCGCGCTTGGCATAGCGTCGCAGGTAGGCGTGCCTTTGCGCTTTATCGGTATCGGCGAAAAGAGCGCGGATTTGGAGAGTTTTATCCCTGATAGAGCGGTAAACCGCTTGATGGGCGAGGGCGATTTGGTTACTTTAGCTGAAAAGACAAGCGTTGTCATGGACGAGAAAGAGGCTAAAGCAATAACCAAAAAAATCCAAAAAGGTGAGTTTAATTTTAATGATTTTTTAGCTCAAATGGAGAGTATGAAGAAGCTTGGAAGTATGAAATCCATCATTGGTATGATACCGGGATTATCTCAAGTGGCGGGACAATTGAAAGATTTTGATTTTGAAAACTCAGTGGAGATGAAGCGTATAAAAGCTATGATAAACTCTATGACCGTAAAAGAGAGATTGTCGCCGTCTATTTTAAATAATGCAAGAAAGAGAAGAATATCCGCAGGCGCCGGACTTTCGCAAATGGAAGTAAACCGTTTTTTTAAGCAGTTTGAGCACGCTTCAAAAATAGCTAAAAAGTTTTCAAGTAAAGACGGAATGGCAAACCTGCAAAATATGATGCGGCAGCAAAAATTTCCGCGATAGTTGTCGGTACAGTTTAGATGTGAGCGTTTATACGCTTATATCTAAGCCGTACAGGACTTAAAATAAACGCAATTTTATAAGGAGAATAAATACTATGGCAACCGTAGTACGACTAACACGCATAGGAAGAACGAAACGACCTTTTTACAGAATCGTTGTTACAGACAGCAGAAAACGCCGCGATGGAAATTGGATTGAGATTATCGGATATTACAATCCTTTAACAACGCCCGTTACCGTTAAATTTGACGCCGAGCGTTTGACATACTGGAAGGGCGTAGGCGCGAAATTAAGCGACAGGGTAACTAAGCTTACCGGAAACTGATATGATTGACAAATTTTTAAAAGAGTTTGTAAAACTTATAGTTGAAAACAGTGAAGCCGTGCGGGTTGAAATGAGCGAAATAGATGAAACTTTCAGCGAAATTATCATATATGTGGATAAAGTAGATACCGGCAGAGTTATAGGAAAAGACGGCAAAGTGATAAACGCCGTCAAAACTCTTATCGCGGCTTGCAAAGCTAAAAGCGGCAAATCTTACCGTATCAACATCAAACCAAACGATGAAAGCTGACGCGCTCATAGAGGTTTGTAAACTCGGGCGCGCGTCTGGACTTAAGGGTTTTCTTAAACTACATGATTTGAGCGATTTCCCGGAACAGTTTAAACCAAAAGCTCTGTTTTATCTTGACAAGAACACAACTCTCACTATCGCCCAATACGACAAAAACAGGTCTCTTGTGCGATTTGAGGGGATAGATGACAAAGATTCCGCCGCCAAACTTACAAATAAAATTTTAAAGACTACAAAAGAAGCCACAAGAGCCGCCTGCAAACTTAAAGACGGCGAATTTTTTTGGTTTGACATTATAGGGTGCGAAGTGATGGAAGAGGGCGTGAAACTTGGCACAATTGACGAAATTGTGCGTATCGGCGGGCAGGATTATCTACATGTACAAAGCGGCGATGAGTTTGTCAAAAGAGGATTGGATAAGAGTTTTTTGATACCGTATATTGAACGCTATATCATAAATACCGATATAAATAAGCGCAAAATTACTACCATAGACGCCGTTTGGCTGTTGGAGAGAGAGGATTGAAATTTACGTTTGTTACGCTTTTTGGCGAACTTATATATCCGTATTTTGACGCTTCTATCCTGTCGCGCGCCAAAGAAGAGGGCATTATAGAGGTAGAGTGCGTCAATCCGCGCGATTTTAGCCTTGATAAACATAAAAAAGTTGACGATTATAAAGCGGGCGGCGGAGCGGGACTGCTCATGTCGCCGCAGCCGCTGTTTGATACGCTAAAAAACATAGCGCGAAAAGATTCTGACGCTTATTTTGTTTTTCCTCAGCCTGCGGCTAAAAGTTTCACACAGCAGGACGCTAAAAGGCTTGCCGAAAAGAAGCATATAGTTTTTGTCTGCGGCAGATATGAGGGGATTGACGAGCGCGTAATTGAGAGTTGGGCGGACGAACTGTTTTCTACGGGCGATTTTGTCTTAACCGGCGGCGAACTGAGCGCGCTTTGCATGTGTGACGCCGTAAGCCGCATGATTAAAGATGTACTTGGCAATGAAGAGTCTTTATTGGAAGAGAGTTTTGAAAATTTCTCTTTGGAAGCCCCGTCATTTACAAAACCAAATATTTATGACAAAAGCGCCGTTCCCTCAGACTTTTTAAAGGGAAACCACGCTATAATCTCGGGCTTAAAAAACAGAATGGCACATGCAAAAACTTGCTTTCATAGACCAAAACTGGAAAAAAAAGTAAAAACTTATAAGAGGAAGAGTTATGAGAAATAAATATATTGAAGCTTACGAGAATGCCCAAACAGCGCAAAAGAGCGTGCCCGAGTTTCGCAGCGGCGATACTTTGAGAGTTGCCGTAAGAATCAAAGAGGGCGACAAACAGAGAATACAAAATTTTGAGGGTGTTTGCATAGCAAGACGCGGTACAGGCACAGGAGAGACTTTTATCATAAGAAAAATCGGCGCGAACAGCGTAGGCGTTGAGAGAATATTTCCTATTTACAGCGACAGTATTGAAAGCATAGCTATAGTAAGACGCGGACGCGTTAGACGTTCAAAGCTCTTCTATTTAAGAAATTTACGCGGCAAAGCTGCAAGAATTAAAGAGATAAAATAACTGCTCATGGGGGTCTCCTCCCCCTTTTTGACAATATTTGAGCGTTTTCGTTAAGCCCGATATTTAATCTTTAATCCATCTATTTCGTTATTGCGACCTACTGACGGGAGCACGGCAATCCTTTGTTTATTCCGTCATTACTAATGTTCCTTTTCTTATCATTATAATAGTGTCGCGGTAATCTGCCCTCCTCTCCGTCATTGCGAGGAGTGAAATGACGAAGCAATCCACTCCTCCTCCGTAATGCCAAGGAGCAAAGCTACGAAGCAACCTCCTTCTCCGTCATTGCGAGGAAGGAGCATAGCGACTGACGAAGCAATCCAGAGGAATTATTAATATAGATAAGATAAAAGCAGTTAGTGTTTTTATTTA
>JAIRNE010000022.1 GCA_031258205.1 Campylobacteraceae bacterium | reverse complement strand
GAGACTATCTATCATTGTAGATGTAGGCAAAGCTTGGCAGATAGGACTTGATAATAAACTTTTGTGGCATATCACCGAATACTTGAATCTTTTCAAATAGATTACAAACGGACATCACTTGATAATGGGCAGAAAAACTTACGAATCCATAGGCAGACCCTTGCCCAATCGCACTTCCATAGTATTGTCAAAAAGCGGATTTGAAGCGGAGGGCGTTTTTACATGCGAGAGTTTGCAAGAAGCGGTAGAGTTTTGCGAAAGCAGAAATGAGAACGAGGCTTTTGTCGTCGGAGGCGGAGAGGTTTACAAAGAAGCTCTTCTAATTGCCGATAGAGTGTATCTTACTACGGTTGATTATAACGGCAGAGCCGATACGTTTTTTCCGCCGATAATTTTTAGAAATTGGCAGCTCATAGATGAGAAAAAACATGAAAAAAGCATCGGCAAAAACGGCGAAAAAATTCCCGCTTGGCAGCATTTAATTTTGCAAAAAATACCGAAATAACCTTTTAATTTTATAATAAAAATATTATAATTAAGCCAAACAAATAATTGGATTGCCGAGCTTGCACTTGCAATAACGGAACAGGAACGATTATTTTGTAAAATGATAAGTTTTTATTGTTTTGGATAAAGTGAATAAATTTGCTCTTTATGGATTGCCGCGCCATTTTCAATGGCTCGCAATGACGGAACTTTACATGTTGATTACTACGCTTACGTTCGCAATGCGACATACTGTCCGTCACTACAAGGATACTCTCCCTCCTCCGTCATTGCGAGGAGTGGAACGACGAAGCAATCCATACAAAATAAAAACGGTTAATGTTTTTATTTGTTACATGAGAGTAGATTTAAAGGTTTTTGATATTTTGGATTGCTGAGCTTGCGCTTGCAATAACGGAACAGGAACGATTATTTTGTAAAATGATAATTTTCAAATTATTAAAAAAGAGGTCAAAAATGAGAACAATTTTTATCTCTCTGCTTGTAACAGCGTCCGCCCTCGTCTCAAGCGTGCCGCAAACCGCGAAAGAGTTAAATATATTTCAAGAAAAAATAGCCTTACAAAACGCCGAAAATATGTTCATAGATGCGCTCAATTTTTACTATGCAAACGAAACAGATAAGGCGATAAATATTTATAGCAAATTGATAGATGAATTTGAAAACTCAACAAATCAAGAGATTGACGTTATAACGGCGCATGCTATGTTTAATCTCGCTTTGGCATACAACAAAAAGAACAACGCGAAAGCCGAGCGAGATTTGTATCGGCGGATAATTTTAAAATTTATAAATTCAAATGACACGGATATACAAACCGTAACGGCAAACTCCCTTTTCAATCAAGCCATTATCGCTTACCATTTAAACGACACAAAGAGCGAGAGGGCGATATATGAGCGGCTTGTGGATAGATTTGCAAATACGCGCAATGAAAATATTAACGTGTTTTTGGCAAATGCGATGGCGAGTTTAGGGTATATATACGCTCAAGCGGACGAAAAAACCGAAGCTGTGAGTATTTTGAATAAATTAATATCTAAATTTGAAAACTCTAAAGACGAGTATATGCAAATTCTGCTTGTCAGAGCGTTTGTAAATCTTGGCGTGAATTATGTTGATTTGGGTATGCTAAAAGAAGGCTTGGCGTCGTATCAAAGACTTATAGAGCGGTTTAAAACTTCCGAAAACGCAGACATTTTGCAATCAGTCGGCGCGGCGGTAACGAATAAAATAGAACTTGAAATTTGCAGCGGCTTAAAGCCCTCTTTTAGCGATGAAAACGAGGCTATAGCCAATAAAAGCAGATATTCGCAGTTCATGTATGAATTTTTGCAGATTTTGTATTCAAACGAGCGGCGACCTGATAAATTGAGCGCATGGGCGGATAAATATTCGGATTTTAGCTTTAAAAACTCAAATGCAAATTTTAACTTTTCGGATTTGGACAGATGGATGGAAAAACTCAAAAATCCCGAAAAGAAGTGGGCAAAAGAGTGCATTGACGCTTTGAAAAAATTTGCGGACAAATAGTACATGTACTCTCAAGCGCCTATACATGAGAGCGGCACACATGTAATAGATAAAGCTTTTTAGCAACAGCGGGGCTACTTTGTCAAAATTTGCATGAGAGCGGCACACATGTAAAGATAAAGGGATTGCATGCACGCTGAAATTATAAGCGTTATCGCAGTGGAATTTATATATAATTACTCCGCAAGGCACAGCAGACGGCTGCTAAAGTCCATCTTTAGAGGAAAGTCCGGGCTGCAATGAGACGCGGTTCCACCTAACGGGTGGCTGGGGTAACTCAAGGGAAAGTGCAACAGAGAGCAGACTACCGCGAAAGCGGAAAAGGTGAAACGGCGGGGTAAGAGCCCGCCAGCGTCTTTAGCAATAAAGGCGGCTTTGTAAACCCAACCGGCAGCAAGAAGAGATGGTTTAGTCTCATATTTTTACTCTTCGCTCGAGCGGCATTGTGAAATGACGCCCAGATAAATAGCCGTCCACGACAGAACCCGGCTTACGCTGCGCCTTGTTAAAATCTACGGTAATCATATAACGTTTTTAAGATGTTCTTCTCTATTGTGTTTAACAACTTTCTATTGTTTGAGGCAAATAGAGGCAATAGGTATGCCATTATCAAATAAATGCGGCGGACAGATACTGCAAAACGGCTCTTTAGAGTTTATGTTTTCGCACAAAGCGGTGTTTGAGTTTGAAAAGCCTGCAAATTTGAGCAAGGACGAGTTAGAGTTGTCTCTTATAGACGGCGGACTTGAAGAGATAGAAGAAAATGACGGCATTTTTTTCGCATACGCCTCTTACTTGGATTTTGGCTCTTTATCGTCCGCGTTTGAATCTCTTGGCATTGAACCAAAAAAAGCGGCGCTTGAATATATACCAAATACTCCCGTAGAATTC
>JAIRNE010000088.1 GCA_031258205.1 Campylobacteraceae bacterium | reverse complement strand
ATTTTATGCGACATACCCGTATAATACAAAATACGCTCTGTTGTTGTAGTTTTACCCGCATCAATATGCGCGGCGATTCCGATATTTCGGACTCTTTCTATTGGAGTTTTTCTTGCCATCTGTTAGTCCTTGTTTTTTTAATTTGCAAGAAAAGCGGTTTTTTCGACCGCTTTAGCATAAATTTTACCAGCGGTAGTGAGCAAACGCTTTATTTGCTTCTGCCATTTTGTAAGTATCTTCTTTCTTCTTAAACGATGCGCCTCTGTTGTTAGCGGCATCCATTAACTCATTTGCTAACTTTTCAATCATAGTTCTTTCGCTTCTTTTTCTAGCATATGAGATAATCCATCTAAGCGCAAGCGCTTGCTGACGCGCAGGTCTTACCTCTACGGGAACTTGATAGGTAGCTCCGCCGACACGGCGGCTTTTTACTTCCATAACGGGTTTTATGTTATCAACGGCGTTGTTGAATACGTCTATGCCTTTAGTTTCGCCGCTTTTCTTCTCAATCAATGCCAATGTGCCGTACATTATCTTTGCGGCAACGCTCTTTTTGCCGTCATACATCAACGCGTTGATAAACTTTGTAACAACTTTGCTTCCGTATATTGGGTCTGGAAGCACTTCTCGTACCGGAGATTTTCTTCTTCTCATTTTTTCTTTCCTTCAAATTGATTAAAGCAATTTTACTCAAACGCTGCCAAAATACACGGAGCGCCTGTGTTTAAATTTACTTAAATTATCTATTTAGCCGCCGCTTTTGGTCTTTTAGTACCGTATTTGCTTCGGCTTACCTTTCTGTTCGCAACGCCAGCCGTATCAAGCGCGCCGCGCACGATATGATATTTAACGCCGGGTAAGTCTTTTACTCTTCCGCCTCTAACTAATACGATGGAGTGTTCTTGAAGGTTGTGACCCTCGCCTCCGATATAGCTAATAACTTCAAAGCCGCTGGTGAGTCTCACTTTGGCAACTTTACGAAGGGCTGAGTTTGGTTTTTTTGGAGTCGTAGTATAAACTCTCGTGCAAACTCCGCGCCTTTGCGGGCATTTTTTAAGAGCTGGGGATTTTGACTTTTTAGTCGCTTTCTCGCGCTCTTTTCTTATCAACTGATTGATAGTTGGCACACTGTTTCCTTTATTAATATAGTGGTATTTTCCATAGAGAAAAATACCCGTGATTTTATTTAAAATATACTTAAAAAAAGGTTAAATTAAGTTTCTTAATTTAACCTGTCTTTTATACATTCTCTTTTATTATTGCGCTGTCCTCATCATAAATACCTGTTCCGACAGGAATCATACGTCCTATGATGACATTCTCTTTCAAATCTTCAAGGTGATCTATCTTAGCCGCAATACTTGCTTCCGTTAACACTTTTGTAGTCTCTTGGAACGAAGCCGCCGAGATAATGCTATCGCTGCCTATAGCCGCTCTTGTTACGCCAAGTAATACAGGCTCGGCAATAGCCGGCTCTCCGCCAAGCTTTGTAATGCGCTCGTTCTCTTCTTTGAATTTGCGGCGGCTGATTAAATCGCCGACGATAAAATTCGTATTGCCGCTGTCTAAGATCCTGACTTGTCTTAACATTTGAGATACGATAACCTCTATATGTTTATCGCTTATCGCAACGCCTTGTCTGCGGTAAACCTGCTGTATTTCGCTGATGAGATAGTAGTGCAATGCTTTTTCGCCGAGTATCCTTAAAATATCATGACTTGAAGCTGCGCCGTCTGTCAGCTTTTCGCCCGCATGTACATATTCGCCCGCATGGACATGTATTTGCTGCGATTTATCTACCAAATATTCGCTTACCGCATCGCCTGCGCCTTCTATGATAATCCTCTCTTTAGCTCTAAGAGGCTTACCAAATCTCACAACGCCGTCAATTTCAGCAATAACGGCGGCATTTTTAGGACGTCTTGCCTCAAACAGTTCGCTGACTCTCGGAAGACCTCCCGTTATATCTTTTGATTTGGCAACGGCTTTTGGCGTACGCGCAAGCAAGTCAGCCTGCTCTACCTCAGAGCCGTCTTGAACGAATATAGCGGTTTTTGGCTCAAGCTGATATTTGATTATCTCGCCGTTTTTTGTGGATACGATGAGTGTCGGCTTGATGCCTGAGGGCAGATACTCGTTGATAACGAGCCTGCTTTGACCCGTAAGTTCGTCATACTGCTCGGTCGCGCTCGTGCCTGATTCTATATCTTCAAACACAATTTTACCGCCGCTTTCGGCAATAATCGGCGTTGAATACGGATCCCATTCGGCTATAACGCTCTGTTCATCGCTTTTTGGCACAGCTATAAGCATGCTGTCCGTAACTTCGGTATTGTCGCTTATTTCCAATACGGAGTTTCTAGGAATATAGTGTCTTATGGCTTCTCTGTCGTCTTTGTCGGCAATAACGGCGAAAATACCTTTAACGGTTATCACATCGCCTTTTTTAAATTCATGGTATCTTTCAAGATAGTCTGCTTGGAGTTTGTAAAATTTAACGATACCGCTTGCATTTGCTTTTATCTTCTGCGTGATAGGCGCTCCGTCTTTTACTTTCAAATCAGCCGCATACGGGATACGCTGAGGCACATTCCAACCCTCTTTGATAATCTCCACGATACTGTCTTCCTCGTCAACCTCTGCGCCGTTCTCAAAAGGCAGATAGAGTTTGCCTTCCACTTTGCCGCCAACGCCGGCGAGTTCGCTTGGTTTTGCTATATCGTTTTTTCTAAGAATATATTTTGCGCTCTTTTTCTTGCCCTCTATGCCGATTATAAGCTCTTCATAAGCGGAATCTATAATGATTTTGCCTTTAAACGGCGCTTTTATTTTCGGCTCAACAAGCAATACTGCGGCATTTCGTCTGTTTGCCACTACTATTTTATTGTCTTTGGTAGCGTATGTTTTGAGGTTATAAAAACGGATAAATCCCTCTTTTTGTGCTATGATTTGTCTGTCTTGCTGTTCTGTAGAAGCGGTTCCTCCGATGTGGAACGTTCTTAGAGTAAGCTGGGTTCCCGGTTCGCCGATTGATTGAGCGGAGATAATTCCTACCGCTTCGCCCGGTTTTACAAGTTTGCCCTCTCCTAAGTTAATACCGTAGCATTTTGAGCAGACGCCTTTTGGAGCCTTGCATGTAATAGGCGTTCTAATGACGACCGATTTTACTCCCGCTTCAGTTAGGGTTCTAGCCTTTTTCTCATCTATAATTGTACCTTCGGCAAAAATAACCTCATTTGTAATCGTATCTATAACATCTTCAGCCAAAACTCTTCCCAAAGCTCTCTCTTCCAAAGACTCGATTAAATCGCCGCTTTCCGTAATCTCCGTTATCTCAACGCCCTCATGCGTTCCGCAGTCTTCCATCGTAACTTTCACATTTTGCGCGACGTCTATCAGTTTTCTTGTCAAATATCCGGCGTTTGCCGTTTTAAGCGCGGTATCTGCTAAACCTTTTCTAGCGCCATGCGTAGAGATAAAGTACTCAAGTACGTTCAAGCCTTCGCGGAAGTTTGACGTAATCGGAGTTTCTATAATAGAACCGTCCGGTTTTGCCATAAGACCTCTCATGCCGGCAAGCTGTCTAATTTGTGCCGCGCTTCCTCTCGCGCCGGAATCAGACATCATATAGATTGAATTGAAGCCGTCTTTGTCGCCTCTTATAAGCTTCATCATTTCAGCCGCGATGATATTGTTCGTATCCGTCCAGATATCTACTATTTTATTGTATCTCTCCTGCTCGGTTATAAGACCGCCGCCAAATTGCTGCTGTATTTCGCGCACTCTCTTTTTGGCTTCGTCTATACTTTTTTTCTTGGATTCTGGTATCTTAATATCATCTACAGAGATGGAGATTCCCGCATCGGTAGCGTATTTGAAACCAAGATTTTTCAAATTATCCAAAAATGCCGCCGTTGCCTCGTAACTGCCTTCTTTATAGACATAATCAATCAAAGAGGCTATATTTTTCTTTTTTAATATCGTATTCCAAAACTCTTCGGGAACAAAATCGGGAACCGCGTTTTTAAATATCAAACGTCCTGCTGTTGTAAATATCGTCCTATTGTCCACTCTTGTTTTGATCTTTGCATGTATGTCAAGATATCCGGACTCTATGGCTATCATAACTTCGTCAATATTTGCAAATATTTTATTTGAACCTTTGGCGTTGTGTTTTTCTAAAGATAGATAGTAAAGTCCCAAAACCATATCTTGAGACGGAATAGTAACGGCTTTACCGGAAGCCGGCAATAAAATATTCATAGAGCTTAACATTAACACTTTGCACTCTGCTATGGCTTCTTGTGAAAGCGGTACATGCACAGCCATTTGGTCGCCGTCAAAGTCGGCGTTAAAAGCGGCGCAGACTAACGGGTGAAGTTGTATCGCTTTGCCCTCAACGAGTATAGGGTGAAACGCTTGAATAGACAATTTATGCAATGTAGGAGCGCGGTTTAACATAACCGGATGGTCTTTAACGACTTCCGATAAGCACTCCCAAACCTCGTTTGTCTTCGCCTCTATCATCTTTTTGGCTTGTTTTACGGTAGTAGCGTAACCTTTCTCTTCAAGGCACGCCAAAAGATGCGGTTTAAATAGTTCTAATGCCATAAGTTTGGGCAGTCCGCATTGATCCATTCTAAGTTTTGGTCCGACAACTATTACGGAACGTCCTGAAAAATCCACTCTTTTTCCAAGAAGATTTTGTCTAAAACGACCTTGTTTTCCTTTGATGATTTCAGAGAGCGATTTAAGAGGTCTTTTATTTGAACCCTTAACCGCATTCGCGCGTCTGCCGTTGTCAAAAAGCGCGTCCACAGACTCTTGAAGCATACGTTTTTCATTTCTTATGATGATATCGGGCGCGTCAAGTTCTAATAATCTTTTTAAACGCGAGTTTCTATTGATGACGCGTCTATAGAGGTCGTTTACATCCGAAACTGCGAATTTACCGCCGTCAAGCGCGACTAACGGTCTTAAATCGGGCGGAAGCACGGGCAGCATTGTTATCATCATCCATTCCGGACGATTGCCGCTGTTAAGAAAAGATTCTACAATCTTCAAGCGTTTGACTATTGTCTTTTTCTTAGCTTCGGAGTTTGTAGTGTTTATCTCCGCTTTTAACTTTTCCAATATATCCACAAGATCAAGGTCGGAGAGCATTTTTTGGATAATTTCGCCGCCCATTTGCGCTTTAAAACCCGTACTTTCAAAACGCTGCATCAAAGATTGGTGCTGCTCTTCATTTAAAACATCGTATTTTCCGACTTTTTTTGTGTTTTCATTATCGTAATACGCCTCTCCAGCCTCTTCAACGATATACGCCTCATAATATAATACGCGTTCCAAATCTTTCATTTTAATGCCAAGAAGCGTACCTATACGGCTTGGAAGAGAGTTCACGTACCAGATATGCGCAACGGGCGTTACAAGTTCTATATGACCCATGCGCGAACGGCGTACTTTTGTACTTGTTACCTCAACGCCGCACTTTTCGCATTTGACGCCTTTGTAACGCATCTTTTTATATTTGCCGCATAAACATTCATAATCTCTCACCGGTCCGAAAATTTTCGCGCAAAAAAGACCGTCTCGTTCCGGTTTTAATGTGCGGTAATTTATAGTTTCGGGCTTTTTAACTTCGCCGTAACTCCATGATTTTATCTTCTCCGGACTTGCTAAGCGCAGTTGAAACGCTTTAAAATCGCGCGGTCTATTCTCTTCATTAATATTTATCAACTCAAGTTTTTTCATTATTCGTCCACCTCATCGTAAATCTCAACATCTAATGCCAAAGATTTTAACTCGTTTGTCAAAACAAAAAATGTTTCGGGCACGCCGTTGTTTGGTATATTTTCACTTTTCGTCAAAGCTCTGTATGCCAATACGCGTCCCTCTACGTCGTCGGATTTGACGGTAAGCATTTCGCGCAGGGTATTTGCAGCGCCGTAAGCTTCAAGCGCCCAAACTTCCATCTCTCCAAATCTTTGTCCGCCAAAGAGCGCTTTTCCGCCGACAGGCTGCTGCGTTACAAGAGAGTAAGGTCCCGTGCTTCTTGCGTGAACTTTCTCATCAACAAGATGGTGAAGTTTCAGCATATACATGTAACCGACATTTACTCTCTCTTGCATTTTCTTGCCTGTCTTGCCGTCATAAAGTTCCGTCTTGCCGTCGCTGTCAATTTTCGCCATTTCAAACAGTTTCTCAAACTCTTCTTGATTTACGCCCTCAAATACGGGAGTAGCGAATTTTACGCCTCTGCTCCAATCTCTTGCGTATTCCAACAGTTTTTCGTCGTCAAGCTCGTTAATGAATTTTTTGCCGTCAATAAGTTTGGCCGCATCGGCAATATCCGCCATTTTTTTACGCAAATTAGATATCCATTCGCCCGTTTTACTATTTAAAATCTGCTCTATTTGTCCGCCAAGCCTGCGCCCCGCAAGTCCCAAATGCACCTCAAGAATCTGCCCTATATTCATACGCGAAGGAACGCCCAGCGGATTTAGGATAATATCTACAATTTCGCCGTTTTTAAGGTAAGGCATATCAACTTCGGGAACGATATTTGAGACGATACCTTTATTTCCGTGACGTCCGGACATTTTGTCGCCTACTTTGATTTTTCGTTTCGCGGCTATATAAACTTTGACAAGTTTAACAACGCCGTTTGGCAAAATATCGTCCTTTTCTACGATACTCAATTTATTATCATGTTCCTCTTTGAGCTTTCTCTTCTCATTTTGGAAATAATTTTTGAGCTGTTCGTATTTAGCCTGAACTTTGTCGTCAAAAGCTTTTACCAATACATTAAGCGCGAAGCGGTTTACATTCGCCAAATCGTCTTTGGAGACAGAACTTCCTTTTTTATAAACTTTTCTGTTTATCTCCTGCTCTTTGACAAGTTTTTCGCGCGAAAGCAGAGAGTTAATACGAAGCATCTCCTCTCTATCCAACATCAATAGCTTATCATGATGCTCTCTATCTAATACTTCTTTCTCTTTTTCGTAAGCTTTTAACGCTCTTGGGTCTTTATCGTAACCTTTTTTTGTAAAGATTTTCACATCCGTAACAACGCCTTCGGTTGACGGAGTCGCGTAGAGTGATTTATTAACTACATGTCCCGCTTTTTCGCCGAAAATCGCTCTAAGAAGTCTCTCTTCGGGAGTCGGTTTTACTTCGCCCTTCGGCGAAACTTTACCTACAAGTATCATGCCCGGTTTTACGGTAGTGCCTATTCTTACGATACCGCTCTCGTCAAGATGAGCCAAATCCTCTTCTTTAACGTTTGGAATATCTTTTGTTATCTCTTCAACGCCGTCTTTAAGCTCTCTTGCTTCTATCTCTTTTTCGTATATATGCACGCTTGTGAAAGTATCCTCTTTTATCAAGCGTTCATTGATGATAACGGCATCCTCGAAGTTGTATCCGTTCCATGGCATAAATGCAACCATAACGTTTTTGCCGATAGCAAGTTCGCCTCTGTCCATACTGGGACCGTCTGCTATGATTTGGCTGGCTTCTATTTTTTCGCCCTCTTTTACGATAGGATTTTGCGTAAAAGTAGAATTTTGATTTGTTCTTAGATTTTTCTCTAACGCATAATGGTCTATATACGCGCCGCTCTCATCTTCTCCCAAAATATAGATGCTTTTACTGTCCACTTTCTCAACTATACCGGATCTTTTAGCTTTTATAGCTTCCCATGAATCGCGCGCGACAATTTTCTCAACGCCTGTTCCAACAATCGGAGCGGCAGTTCTTAACAGCGGCACGGCTTGACGCTGCATGTTTGAACCCATGAGCGCGCGGTTAGCGTCGTCATGTTCCAAGAACGGTATCAAAGACGCCGCAACGCCTGAAACCATAGCGGAAGAGAGGTCTATATGAGTTACTTTCTCTTTTTCTATAAGAACAATTTCACCGTTTACCCTTGCCTCTATCAAATCTTCCGTTATCACGCCTTTTTCATCTAAATTTGTACTGGCAGGCGCGATAACAAGACCTTCTTCTTGTGTCGCCGTAATATAAACGACCTCTTTTGTAACTTTGCAATTTTCAACTTTTCTGTACGGAGCTTCAACAAATCCAAGGTCGTTAACTTTGGCGTAAGTTGCAAGCGTATTAATAAGACCGATATTTTGACCTTCAGGCGTTTCAACAGGGCAGATTCTTCCGTAATGCGTAGGGTGAACGTCGCGCACTTCAAATCCCGCTCTCTCTTTCACAAGTCCGCCTTCGCCAAGCGCGGACAGTCTTCTTTTGTGAGTGATTTCGCTAAGAGGGTTTGTCTGATCCATGAACTGCGACAATTGACCGCTTGTAAAAAACTCTAAAATAGAGTTTGTTATCATCTTTGAGTTTATCAAATCATGCGGCATCAATTCGTCTAAATTTCCGCCAAGCGCGCCGAATTTATCGCGTATGGCTTTTTGCATTTTAGCAAGTCCCGTATGCATCTCGTTTGCCAATAGTTCGCCGATTGATCTTATTCTTCTATTGCCCAAATGGTCGCGGTCGTCTATGTGTCCTTGTCCGTTTTTGACTTTTATCAAATATTTTGCCGTTTTTATAATGTCTTCATTTGTCATAACGGTAACGTATTCAGGTACTTCAAGACCCAATTTATGGTTCATTTTCATACGACCGACTTTTGTCAAATCGTATCTTTCGGGATTAAAAAACAGATCGTTTACAAAAGATTTTGCCGCGTCTTTTGTTACGGGTTCGCCGGGACGCATAACTTTGTAAATCCTGATAGCCGCTAAATCGTTTTCGTCTTCAATGCTTTCTGTCTGACGGAGCAGTTTAAGCGTTTCGGCATCGGCTATAAAAGAGTTGATGATAGCATCGTCAACGCCGCTTGCAAGGTCGTTGGCTATCTCTATGCTTTTGCAGCCTGCCGCTATAATCTTGACCATTTTACTCTCTTCAAGCTGCGTCAAAGTGTCATATAAAATCTCGCCGCTCTCTTTATTGAAAACAGGCGAAGCTAAAAAACGATTTACTAAAATTTCTGTCGGATACTCTATCCATTTTACGCCGTCTTCGGCTATTTTGTCGGCTTTTTTCTTCGTAAGTCTTTTGCCTGCCGAGACAAACAGTTCGCCGTTTTCATCTTTAAGGTCAAAATCCATGCGCCCGACAAAATTATCGGGAATATACTCCATTAAAAACTTATTATTTCTGATTTTTATACTTTGTATAGGATAAAAAAGTTTTAAAATATCCTGCTTGCCGTATCCAAGCGCTCTAAAAAGTATCGTGATGGGCACTTTTCTTCGTTTATTAATACGCACAAAAAGCGTATCTTTGGCATCATATTCAAAATACAGCCATGAACCGCGGTCGGGAATAATCTGCGCCGTGTATATCAGCTTATTCACTATTGTCGCGCTCTCTTCTTCTTTGAAAATAACGCCCGGACTTCTATGGAGCTGATTTACGACAACTCTCTCAACTCCGTTAATAATAAACGATGTGCGTTCCGTCATCAACGGAATTTCACGGATAAAAATAGATTGTTCTTTTATATCTTTTTCGCCGAGTTTTTCACCCGTATCTTCATTCTTATTCCAAAGAATGAGTCTTATGTTCATTTTTAAGTTTACAGAGTATGTAAGACCTCTTTCCATACATTCTCTGACATTATATTTCGGTCTGCCTACTTCGCAGCCTATATACTCTAACGTTAATCTGTTTTGCGGGTCATGAATCGGAAATATGGATTTGAAAACTTTCTCTATTCCGCTTTCAACATCCGCCGCATTAATATTTAAAAAATGCTCGTAACTTTTTTGTTGTAATTGTAATAAATTAGGCACATCAATCTGTGTGGGAACTTTCGCAAAATCGACTCTAAGGCGATTTCCTGATTTTAGGCTGTTTAGCATTTGTTCTACCTCGTAGTAAAAATTTGAAAAGAAATGGCGGCAAAACTGCCTTTACACGGCAAGCGTTTACTTTTAAATGCAAAAGGGGAATAAATCCCCTTTTTTACAAAATTATTTAATTTCGACTTTAGCGCCGGCTTCTTCAAGCTGTTTTTTAGCCTCTTCGGCGTCAGCTTTGCTAACACCCTCTTTAATAACGGAAGGCGTCTGCTCAGTAGCGTCTTTCGCCTCTTTCAAGCCAAGTCCCGTTAATGCTCTTACGACTTTGATAACATTAATCTTTTTATCGCCTGCGTCAACAAGCACAACGTTAAATTCGGTCTTCTCTTCTACAGCCGCCGCTGCGCCTGCCGCTGCGCCTGCGCCCGCTACGACAACAGGAGCTGCCGATACGCCGAATTTCGCCTCAAACTCTTTTACAAGAGCGCTTAATTCCAAAACGCTCAAATTAGAGATAAACTCTAAAACATCTTCTTTAGTAATTGCCATTTTAATTCTCCTATTCTATATTTTAAAATTATGCAGATTGTTCTTTTTTGGCTCTAAGAGCATCTAAGCCGACAACAAAATTCGTAATCGGCGCATTCCAAACTTGCAGCAACATCGCGATAAGTTCGTCTCGCGAAGGCAGAGCGGCAAGAGCTTCAACTTTAGCGGCGTCTGCGACAGAGCCGTCAACAAAAGCGGTCTTGATAGCGAAAAATTCGGAATCAATCTCTTTTTTAAAGTTTGATGCAACTTTACTGACGCTAAGCTGGTCTTCTCCCCAAATGAATATATTTGTATCTTTTAAGCCCAAATCGCTTATGCCGGCGTTTTTAACGGCAATAGCGGCAAGCGTGTTTTTGATAACCTGCACTTTAACGTTTGCCGTTTTAGCTTTTTTTCTTAAAGCTTCTATAGCTTTTACATTTAAGCCTTTGTAATTACAAACTATTATCGCATCGGAAGATTTAAACTCTTCTGTGAGTTCGCCTACTAATTTAACTTTCTCTTCTTTAGTCACTTATTCTCCTTTCCGACCGGTGATTTCAAGCGGAGCCAAGAGGATACTCTTGAATTAAGCTTTCGCCTCTGCTGTCTCCAATCAAAGATATACCGCTATGGGTATTATTTATTTTAAATCCATCAACTCTTGCGTTTCAAGAGCAATAGACGGACTCATCGTAAGCGACAATGCCGCCGATTTTATATATCTTCCTTTTGCCGTGGAAGGTTTATGTTTATTGATAGCTTTGATGAATGTAGAAACATTGTCAAGGATTTGTTCTTCGCTGAAACTTACTTTACCAAGTCCTGCATGTATGTTGCCTTGTTTATCAACGCGGAAGTTTACCTGTCCGCCTTTGGCATTTTCAACAGCTTTTGCGACATCCATAGTAACAGTGCCTGTTTTTGGATTTGGCATTAAGCCTTTAGGACCTAAAATACGTCCTACTTTTCCCACAAGCCCCATCATGTTAGGCGTAGCTATAAGAACGTCAAAATTAAAAACGCCTTTGCCTATCTCTTCTATCAAATCTTCGGCGCCAACAATCTCCGCGCCTGCATTTTTAGCTTCGTCCGCTTTGATATCTTTAGCGATAACGGCGACTCTTACGCTTTTACCCGTGCCGGCAGGAAGCACGACAGAACCTCTTACCATTTGGTCTGCGTGTCTTGGATCAACATTTAACTTTAACGCTATCTCTACAGTTTCGTCAAATTTTGCCGATTTTAACTCTTTTACAGTTTTTACGCCGTCTTTAAGCGCATACTCTTTATTTGTATCCACTTTTGACAACAACTCTTGAAATCTTTTTGAAATCTTTTTTGACATATCCATGTACTCCCGTTTTAGCTCCCAAATATTTGAAGGAACCATTTTATTTTTGACTTTGCGAACAGTAACTGCACGCCAACAAGGGATTTGCCCTTGAATTTGTCTGCCACCCCGTACCTGTCAAGACAAGCGGCGGCGGTCAGGGGTTATTTAATCAACTACTTCTATACCGATACTTCTTGCAGAACCGGCGATGATTTTTGCCGCCTGCTCTTTATCGTTTGTGTTCAAATCAACAAGTTTTCTCTCAACAATCTCAAGAATTTGAGCTTTTGTAATTTTTGCCACTTTATTTTTCAAAGGATTTTCCGAACCCTTTGTAATACCCGCCGCTTTTTTAATCAAGTCGGTCGCAGGCGGCTGTTTTGTAACAAAAGTGAAACTCTTGTCGGCATACACAGTGATAATAACAGGGATATTAAATCCCGCCAACTCTTTTGTTCTTTCATTGAAAGCTTTGCAAAACTCCATAATATTAACGCCGCGCTGACCTAACGCAGGACCTACCGGAGGAGAAGGATTCGCTTTTCCTGCCGCTATTTGCAATTTAATCTCGCCGATTACTTTCTTAGCCATATTATTTTCCTCTTTATACTATTTTTTCAACTTGTGAATATAAAATCTCCACCGGAGTGCTTCTTCCGAAAATAGAGACATTCAAACGAAGTTTACCGTGTTCCATATCATACTCTTCCACAATACCCGTAAAGTTTGCAAAAGGTCCTTCTGTTATTCTCACGCTTTCGCCGTCATCAAATGATATTTTTGGTTTTGGAGCGCCTTTTTTCTCGGCTTTTTCCAAAATCAAAGATATATCTTTTTGACTTAGAGGCGTAGGCTTTTTGGATTCGCCGATAAATCGGCTGACTCTTGGCAGAGATTGAATTTTATGCCACAAATCCGTGTCCAAATCCAAATTTGCAAAAACATATCCCGAATATAAACTTCTCTCGCTAATCTTTTTCTTGCCGTTCTTGACTTCTATCACATCTTCGGTAGGGACTATAATACCGTCTATTTTATGCTCTATCCCATGATCGCGCACAAGCGTCTCTATAGCGCATTTTACGCTCTGTTCGCTGCCTGCATAAGTCTGGATAGCATACCACTTGTGCTTCATAAAATACTCTTTAATATAAGAGACATTATCAAATCAACAAGCGCCAAAAACAGCGTTATAACCGTTACAACGATAAAAACTGAAAAAAATGCGTTTCTAACTTGCTCTTTTGTTGGGAATATGACTTTCCCAAGTTCAGCGTTAGCGTTTTTTACATAACTTATAAATTTTTCCATAATTACAAACCTTTGGCTCAAACCTTCGATGGCAGGGTAGGAGGGATTCGAACCCCCAACCTGCGGTTTTGGAGACCGACGCTCTACCATTAGAGCTACTACCCTAAAAGAAAAATCCCAAAATTAGGATTAACTCTTTAATTTAACTTCTTTGTGAACAGTATGCTTTCTAAGACGAGGGCAGTATTTTTTTGCCTCTATTTTCTCTGTTTTTGTTTTACTGTTCTTGGTAGTTGTATAGTTAATATCTCCGCTCTCGGAACACTTCAAACCTACTTTGATTCTGCTGTTGCTTTTAGCCATAAAATACCTTTTAAAAAATCACAGGGGAAAAATTCCCCGTGAAATTAATTATTTAACAATCTTAGATACGACGCCTGAACCTACAGTATGTCCGCCCTCGCGAATAGCAAATCTCGTACCCTCTTCAAGAGCGATAGGAGCTATAAGCGTTACTTTGATTTTGACATTGTCGCCGGGCATAACCATCTCAACGCCTTCAGGAAGTGAGATTGAACCTGTAACGTCTGTCGTTCTTACGTAAAATTGAGGTCTATAGTTATTGAAGAATGGAGTATGGCGTCCGCCCTCGTCTTTCGTCAAAATATAAACTTCGCCTTCAAATTCTGTATGAGGAGTGATTGATTTTGGTTTACATAAAACCATACCGCGCTCAACGTCCTCTTTCTTTGTGCCTCTTAGAAGAATACCGCAGTTATCGCCGGCTTCGCCTTGTTCCATCTCTTTTCTGAACATTTCAACGCCGGTAACTGTTGTAGTTTGAGTAGGTCTAATACCAACTATCTCAACAGTATCGCCGACTTTTACAATACCTTTTTCAATACGTCCCGTTACAACCGTGCCGCGTCCTGAAATTGAGAAAATATCCTCTATAGGCATCAAAAAGTCTTTGTCAGTATCTCTTTTTGGAGTTGGAATAAAGCTGTCTACGGCATCCATCAAGTCAAGGACTTTTTGTCCCCACTCGCCAACCGTACCTGATTTTGCCTCTTCAAGAGCTTTAAGAGCAGAACCTGTAATGATAGGAGTATCGTCTCCCGGAAAACCGTATTCGTTAAGAAGCTCTCTTATCTCCATGTCTACCAATTCAATAAGGTCGGCATCGGCAATATCCGCTTTATTTAAAAATACTACGATATGCGGAACGCCTACTTGGCGGGCAAGTAAAACGTGTTCGCTTGTTTGAGGCATTTTACCGTCAGTCGCAGCAACAACAAGTATCGCTCCGTCCATTTGAGCGGCGCCTGTAATCATATTTTTAACATAGTCGGCGTGACCTGGGCAGTCAACGTGCGCATAGTGGCGGTTTTCTGTCTCGTACTCAATGTGAGAAGTAGCGATTGTGATACCTCTCTCTTTCTCCTCGGGAGCATTATCAATCTTATCATAATCTCTAAGCTCCGCAAGACCTTTAGTCGCTAAAACGCCTGAAATAGCAGCCGTCAATGTAGTTTTACCATGATCTACGTGACCGATGGTGCCTATGTTTACGTGTGGCTTGGTTCTTGAAAATTTCTCTTTAGCCATATTCTTCCTCCGTAGTTTTTAGATTTTTGATTCTTTTAAATCATAAATTTTAACAAAATTCAATAAAGCCCAAAACAGGCTTAAAACATCCTACTTGTGAAATCTCACATGTATAAATGGAGCTCATAGAGGGAATTGAACCCTCGACCTCTTCCTTACCAAGGAAGCGCTCTACCTCTGAGCCATACGAGCAACGCTCAAGGGTCAAAGAGGGTGATTATACTCAAATTATTATTATAATATGTTTATAAAAACTCTCAAACGATAAAAAAATCCAATAATGACTTAAGCTTTAGTTGAAGCAACAATGAAGTTATTCAACAGCTCCCAGTCAAATACGCCGCTTTTTGTGATCTCGTCTTAAAAAACAGACTTGAAACACGCCTAAAAATTTTGGAGCGGGAAACGGGACTCGAACCCGCGACCCTCAGCTTGGAAGGCTGATGCTCTAGCCAACTGAGCTATTCCCGCATCAAAAATTAATGGTGGTGAGAGAAGGAATCGAACCTTCGAAGACAAAAGTCAGCAGATTTACAGTCTGCCCTCGTTGACCGCTTGAGTATCTCACCATGAGCGGTTTTACCATATATCTGGTCAAACACTGCCATCTCAAAATGGAGCCGGCAAAGGGACTCGAACCCCCGACCTACTGCTTACAAGGCAGTTGCTCTACCAGCTGAGCTACGCCGGCCTATTTTTTTTGAGAAGCGAAATTATAACCGAAAAGAATTCGTAAGTCAAGAGAGTATATAAACTTTTTTCAATAAAATTAATTATTTTACTTTATTTAAAATTTTTTAATTAGCGCTGTAACTTTAATTACAAAAACTTATTGTATTAACGAAAAATTCTCACAAACGCGGCAATTAAGATAAAAGGGAGATTTAATTTAAAAAATGTACAATTCAGCAATAGGCTTTTTCAAGGAGAGACAATGGAATGGTTGGCAATTATAGTTTTATTAGCGTTTATATTTTATATTTCCAAAAAATATGATAATGAAATAAAAATGCTAAATAAAATGATAGAGTTAAACCGCGGTATAATTGATGAAAACAGTAAAAATATTAAATCGGAGCAAAAAAAGAGAAGTGAAAAAATAAAACCGGAGAAAAGCAAAACCATCAAAAAAAATCCAGCGAAGAAAATTAAAAACGCCGATAATCATAAAAGCTAACAAATTAAACCGTTTTTTGATTATTAAAACGCCCAATAATTTACATATATAACAAAATTGATTTTTATTTTAAGCTGCAGTTTGGACAAGAAAATTTTTCGCTATTATAAAATGTTGGTGGGAGGGGTTTATAAGTTGGGTAATTTCCAAATATTGTAACATTTTATAAACATTGCGAAAAATTCTCTCGTGATAAAAATATATCTACTATATATATAACAAAAATCTGATATAAATCTTAAAAAATGATAAAAATTAATAAAAAATACAAAAAACAATAATCTAAAGTACAAGCAATGCACGAATTGTACGATATCTTGATGTATTTACATAAAAAATATGACAACATATAAAAATAATGTTTAAAAACTGATTTTGCTTGAATAATTGCAAAGCGACCGCAATATGCAACAAATTGCCGCACAAAAAAACCTTGCTATATTAATACATGCATTACTTTTTGAAAAAGGAGATAAAGCCGTATTATAATCTCAAATCTAAAAACTTGTAAAAAACAGTGAGATATTGATTAATATTTGATGATGGCTCCGGATGCTGGATTCGAACCAGCGACCAAGTGATTAACAGTCACCTACTCTACCGCTGAGCTAATCCGGAACAAAATAAAGAGACGAAATTATAGGAAAATTACCCTCTTTTGTCAAGAGAAAACAGAGTGATTTTATGATATTTTATAAAAAATAACTCCTGCCGCATTTACAATATCTGCTTCGCCTCTATCCAAAAGGCTGTTTAAGCGCATTTTGCTTTTTTCATCAAAAAGTTCTTCTATATCCTCTGCACTCTGCGGACGGCGGCGCAGAAGTTGTATTATCTCGTCAGGACTAAACTCTTTTTTGCTTTTCGCATGGTTTCGCTTGATAATAACAAGCGGTATATGCTCTATATCCCGCGATAAAATTTCAAGCGTTTCAAAACTCACGGGTAAAACTTTATATGCGCTTGGTCTGTCTATCGTACCCAAATCTATACGGGAAGGTTTTATCTCATTAATAACGCGGTTTAAAGCCAAAAAATCATCTCTCGTGTCGTTTATGTTTTTAACAACCAGCGTCTCTAAAACAAGTTCGTTTTGAAATTTATGCGCAAACTCTTTCATGCCCTCTATCATGCGCTCTAAATTCACGCTTTTATGCGCGCGGTCAAGCTTTTTAAAGACTTTGGGCGTAACAGTATCAAGCGAGAGTTTTACTATGTCAAATTCCAAAAGCGTCTCTTGTATGCTTTTATCGCTTATCAGCGCGCCGTTTGAGAGAATAAGCAGTTTTTTGCCGTTTTTAAATGTATTTATTTGCTGCGCTAACTCTTTCAAATGCGGATATAAAGTAGGTTCGCCGTTTGCCGTAACGGTAATGACGTCAATATCCGGATATTTTTCTAAAGCTATTTTAATTTCATCTATTATCTCTTTTACAGGCGTTGGATTTTGCATTGCATCAATAGTTTTCGCGCCTTTTAATTCACAGTAAAGACAGTCAAAATTGCACTGTTTTTTATCAGGACTCAAATCAATCCCTAAAGAGAGACCAAAACGTCTTGAGGATACAGGTCCGAAAATAAATTTAAACATTATTTTTTAGTCAAAGAGTGAACCAAATCTACAAAATATTTTGCGTTTTGCACAGGTATGTCGGGTAATATGCCATGTCCTAAATTGAATATATGCCGTTTTGTACCCATAATTTTTATGATATGTTCAACGCTGTCTTTAACAGCGTTTTTGTCGTACAATCTCGCAGGTTCCATGTTGCCCTGCAAAACATATTTGTGTCCGAGTTTCTCCTTAGCTAACTCTATCGGCGTTGACCAATCCACTCCAAACACGTCAAAATCGCCCTCAATTTTATCAAGATAACCGCTTATGCCTTTTGGAAAAACGATAATCGGTATGTGCGGATATTTACTTTTCAGATAAGTGCAAAGCTCTTTGATATACCTCCAGCTAAACTCAAAAAATGCGTTCTCTTCAAGCGCGCTTGCCCATGAGTCAAAGATTTGAACAGCATTTACGCCGCTTTGTATTTGTCTTTCTAAAAACAGTTTCAAAACTTCTGTTACTTTGGCAAGAATCTCATGTAAA